>JBFXGQ010000613.1:0-2878 GCA_050177915.1 Pseudodonghicola sp.
TCAATGCCCCATGATCATCCCTTCGAGCGCGTCCTTTTCCATGGCCAGCTCGGTCAGCTGCGCCTTGACCACGTCGCCGATGGTGACGATGCCGATCAGCCGGCCGTCCTCGACCACCGGCAGGTGCCGGAACCGCCCCTCGGTCATGCGGCTCATCACCTCCTCGACGCTGCACTGGCGGGTGCAGGTCTCAAGCCGGCGGGTCATGTAGCTGCCGACGTTGTTCTGCAGACAGCCGCTGCCGACCCGCGCCAGTTCGCGCACGATGTCGCGTTCCGACAGGATCCCCTCGGCGGTGACGCCGTCATCGGACACCACCACGCAGCCGATCCGCTTCTCGGCCAGCAGCATGGCCGCGTCGGACACCATCGCATCGGAACGGATGGTGACAACGCCGGTGGTGGCCTTGGTCTTGAGAATGGACTGAACAAGCATCTCTGGCGCCTCCTCCGCAAGATAATGACGTAGCGGAAAGGGTTGCCGGATTGCGGACGCAAGTCAAGTGAGGCTTTCCAGCCGCGCCACCTCGGCCCGCAGGCCGTCGCACAGCGCCTCGGCGAAGCGGGTCAGCCGGACGCTGCGCTCCGCCCCCTGATGGCGCACCAGATAGAAGGCGCGGGTCAGGCTGACGCGGTCGGTCAGCACCTTGCGCAGCATCGGATGGAACGGCAGCGTGAAGTCATGCGCGACGCAGAGCGCGGTGCCCTCGGCCGCCATCCGGATCTGCACCGAGACCGAATTCGACGCCAGCGCCACCCGCTCCACCCCCAGATCGTTCAGATAGTCCAGCTCGCGGTCGAAGATCATGTCGGGGATATAGCCGATCATCTTGTGCGGCCGCAGGTCGTCCAGCGTCTCGATCGGGCCGTTGTCGCGCAGGTATTGCCGCGAGGCGACCAGATGCAGGTGGTAATCGGTGATCTTCTGGATCAGCAGCCGCCCGGCGGTGGGCGCGCTGACCGCAATCGCCATATCGGCCTCGCGCCGCGACAGGTTGATCACCCGCGGCAGCGCGACGATCTGGATATCCAGATCCGGGTTGCGTTCCGAGATCGCGGCGCAGACCTGCGGCAGCAGGTAGTTGGCGCAGCCGTCCGGGGCGCCGATGCGGATCTGCCCCGACAGCCGGTCGCTGGGCCCGGTCAGCGCCTCGCCGGCGGCGCGCATCGCGCTTTCCACCGTCTCGCCATGCGCCAGCAGCCGTTCGCCGGCGGCGCTGAGCGTATAGCCCTGCGGCGATTTCACGAAGAGCACGGCACCGAGCGCCTGTTCCAGCCGGGTGATGCGCCGGCCGACCGTGGCGGGATCGAGCTTCAGCACCCGGCCCGCGCCCGACAGGCTTTCCTCGCGCGCGACGGCGAGAAACACCTTCATATCGTCCCAATGCGGTTCCATGCGCGACGCCTGCCCCTTGCGATTTTGCAAAGCCTTTTTGAAATCTCTCCTCTGTTCACGGGATTTATGCAAGCCTATCCTGCCCGCAGACTGACTTGGAGGAGAGATCCCATGCAGGAACTCACGCATTATATCAACGGCGCGCATGTCAAAGGCCAATCCGGCCGGTTCGCCGATGTCTTCAACCCCGCCACCGGCGAAGTTCAGGCCAAGGTGCCGCTGGCCAGCACCGAGGAAATGGCGCTGGCCGTCAGCATCGCCGCCGACGCCCAGCCGGGCTGGGCCGCGGTCAACCCGCAGCGCCGCGCCCGCGTGCTGATGAAATTCGTCGACCTGCTGAACCGTGACATGGACAAGCTGGCCGAGGCGCTGAGCCGCGAGCACGGCAAGACCTTCCCCGACGCCAAGGGCGACATCCAGCGCGGTCTGGAAGTGGTGGAATACTGCATCGGCGCCCCGCAGATGCTGAAGGGCGAATTCACCGACGCCGCCGGCCCCGGCATCGACATCTATTCGATGCGCCAGGCGCTGGGGGTGACCGCCGGCATCACGCCGTTCAACTTCCCCGCGATGATCCCGATGTGGATGTTCGCCCCTGCCATCGCCTGCGGCAACGCCTTCATCCTGAAGCCGTCCGAGCGCGACCCCTCGGTGCCGCTGATGCTGGCCGAGCTGATCGAAGAGGCCGGGCTGCCCAAGGGCATCCTGCAGGTGGTCAACGGCGACAAGGAGGCGGTGGATGCCATCCTCGACCATCCGACGATCCAGTCGGTGGGCTTCGTCGGCTCCACGCCCATCGCCGAATACATCTATGGCCGCGGCTGTTCGAACGGCAAGCGGGTGCAATGCTTCGGCGGCGCCAAGAACCACATGATCATCATGCCGGACGCCGATATGGACCAGGCCGCTGACGCGCTGGTGGGCGCGGGCTATGGTGCCGCCGGCGAACGCTGCATGGCGATCTCGGTCGCCGTTCCGGTGGGGGACGAGACCGCCGACCGGCTGATCGAGAAGCTGGTGCCGCGGATCGAGAAGCTGAAAGTCGGCCCCTACACCGCCGGCGACGACGTCGATTACGGCCCGGTGGTGACCGCCGCCGCCAAGGAAAAGATCCTCGGCCTGGTGAATTCCGGCGTCGAACAGGGTGCCGAACTGGTGGTCGATGGCCGCGACTTCGCGCTGCAGGGCTATGAGGACGGCTTCTTCGTCGGCCCGCATCTGTTCGACAAGGTGACCCCGGACATGGAGATCTACAAGCAGGAGATCTTCGGCCCGGTGCTGGCCACGGTGCGCGCGCAATCCTACGAGGAGGCGCTGAAGCTGGCGATGGATCACGAATACGGCAACGGGACCGCGATCTTCACCCGCGACGGCGACACCGCCCGCGATTTCGCCCACCGCATCAACATCGGCATGGTCGGCGTCAACGTTCCGATCCCGGTGCCGCTGGCCTATCACACCTTCGGCGGCTGGAAGAAATCGG
>JBFXGQ010000614.1:0-2868 GCA_050177915.1 Pseudodonghicola sp.
CCGAGAGCTTGAGGTCGCGCACCGAAAGGATTTCCTCGGCCATGGTCACGACCTCCGCAGCCGCGGGTCGACCAGGTCGCGCAGACCGTCGCCCAGCAGGTTGAAGCCGAGCACCAGCAGCAGGATCGCCAGCCCCGGGAAGGTGGCGTACCACCATTGCTCGGGCAGGTATTTGCGCCCCTCCGAGATCTGCAGCCCCCAATCGGGCGCCGGCGGCACCGCGCCGACGCCGAGGAAGCCGAGCACCGCCGCGGTGAGAATGACGAAGCCCATGCCCACCGTCGCCCGCACGATCACCGGCGCGGCGACGTTGGGCAGGATGTGGAACAGCATGATCCGGGTACGGCTGGCGCCGTAGCCCTCGAGCGCCTCGACGAAGAGCGACGAGCGGACCTTCTGCGTCTCGGCAAAGACGGTGCGGGTGAAGAAGGGCCAGTAGGTGACGGCGAGCGCCACCATCGCGCTGATCGCGCCACGGCCGAGGATCTGGGCGATGGCGATCGCCAGGATGAGCTGCGGCACGGCGAGGAAGACGTCGGTCACCCGCATGATGGCGGAGGAGACGAAGCCGCGGCGGTAGCCGGCGATCAGCCCGAGCGGCACGCCGATGGTCATCGACAGCGACACCACGAAGAGCGAGATCACCAGCGCCGGCCGGGTGCCCATCACCACGCGCTCGAAGATGTTGCGGCCCAGATCGTCGCTGCCGAAGGGCAGCGCGGCGCTCGGCGGGCGCAGCCGCATGATGATGTTGCCGCGGTTCACCCGCTCGACATTGGCCACCACGAACTCGGGGAAGAGGGCGAGCACGACGGCGCCGATGACGATCAGCGCCCCCAGCACCGCCGGCACGTCGCGCAGGAATTTCTTGAGGATCAGCATGGAGGAGCCTTCACATCTTTTCGGCGACGCGCGGGTCGAGCAGGCCCTGGGTCATATCGACCAGGATGTTCACCACGCCGTAGATCGCGCCGATCACCAGCGTCACCGCCAGCACCGCCTGATAGTCCGAGGTGAAGATCGCCTCGACGAGATAGGAGCCCAGCCCGGGCCAGTCGAACACCGCCTCGACCGCCACCGCGTTCGAGACGAAGGCGCCGAACAGCAGCCCGATCTGGGTGACCGGCGTCACCAGCGAGTTGCGCAGCACGTAAGGGAACACCACCCGGCGCCGCGGATATCCTACCGCCTGCTCATAGGCGGCATATTCGCTCTGCAGCGCGGCGACGACCGCCGAGCGGGTGAAGCGGGCGACGGTGGCGATGCCGCCCAGCGAGATGGTGATCGCCGGCATGACGATATGCAGCACCGCCTGCCAGAAGGTGGCGAAGTGGCCGGTCAGCAGCGCGTCGACGATGTAGAAGCTGGTGATGTCGGGTGGCGGCGCCATGCCGGTGGGCAGCCGGCCGCGCAGCGGCAGGATCTCGAGCCCCATGGCGAAGACGAGTTGCAGCATGATGGCGAACCAGAAGGAGGCGGTGGCGAGCCCCGCCACCGAGACGATCCGCACCGCGTGATCGAAGATCGAGTTGCGCCAGACCCCGGCCAGCGCCCCCAGCCCAATGCCCAGCACGGTGGCGATGATCAGCGCGACCACCGTGAGCTCCAGCGTCGCGGGCAGACGCTCGACGATATCGGCGCCCACCGGACGCTGCGAAAAGACCGAGACGCCGAAATCCCCGTGCAGGGCATTCTTCAGATAGCCCCAGAACTGCACGACCAGCGGCTGGTTGAGCCCCAGCTCCTCGCGGATGCGGGCGATCATCTCGGGCGTGGCGTTGTCGCCGGCGACGATCGCGGCCGGATCGTTGCCGCCGAGCCGCAGCATCAGGAAGGTCAGCAGCAGCAGCCCGAGCAGCACCGGGACGATCAGCAGCAGGCGTCGGATCAGGAATAGCAGCATTGGCGGCGCATGTCCTCTTCAAGCGGGAGGGCCCGGCCGGAACGCGCCGGCCGGGCCGGGAGGGTTACTTCTTCACAGAGAGCCAGCGGAAATCGGCACCCGAACCCACCGGCGAGAATTTGAAGCCCTCGATCTGGTTCGACAGGCCACGCAGCGCGACAGTGTTGTAGATCCAGACATCCGCCGCGTCGTCGACGATGATGCGGTCGGCCTCTTCATAGAGCTTGGCGCGCTCGGCCTGGTCGGTCACCGCGCGAGCCTTGCGCAGCAGCTCGTCCACCTTGGGGTTGGTGTACCAGGACGACGCCTTCCAGGTGCCGTGGAACTGCGAATCGTACATCTGGCCGATCCAGTTCTCCGGGTCGACGAAATAGGTCGAGACCCAGTGCACCCACATGTCGGGCGTCGATTCCGGCGTTCCGGTCGAGGTGGCGAGGTTGGCCCAGGTGTCGCCGACGACCTCGACGTTCAGGCCCAGCTCGTCCAGCCCCTGCTGCATGACCTGCGCCGCCTGGGTGGTCTGGTCGAGGCCAGAGAGGATGCGGATCTCGATCTTACGGTCGATATTGGCGCCCTCGGTGCGGGCGGCGTCGCAGTATTTCTTGGCCTTGTCGAGGTCGAAGGTATAGCCCTTCACATCCGCCGGCACGCCCCACAGGTTCTGCGGCAGCGGGCCGACATTGCGCTTCACCAGACCGCCGAGCACGACGTTGTTGAACCCGTCATAGTCGAAGGCGTAGCTCACGCATTTGCGGAAGTTGACGTTGTCGAAGGGCGGCTTCTTGTTGTTCATCCGGATCAGCATGATCCGCATGGATTCGTCGCTCTGCACGCGGGCATTGTCCGAATTCTTGATCCGCTCCACCTGGTCGGTGGGCAGGTAGCCGTCGGTCGCGTCGATATCGCCGTGCAGCAGCGCCAGCACCCGGGTCGAGGTTTCCTGGATGGTCGGCACATGCACCGTG
>JBFXGQ010000615.1:0-2865 GCA_050177915.1 Pseudodonghicola sp.
CCGATCTGCAGACCAACGCCTGTTGCACCGCCGGGGCGGTGCCGGCGCATCTCAAGGCGGTGCTGTCCAAGCTGCATGACGAGGTGCTGACCCGCTATTACGGCTGCGGGCTGATCGCCCCGGCGGCGCTGGAGGGGATGCGCATCCTCGATCTGGGCTGCGGCGCCGGGCGCGATGTCTACGCGCTGTCGGCCATGGTGGGCGAGAGCGGATCGGTCGTGGGGGTCGACATGACGCCGGCGCAGCTGGATGTGGCGCGGCGACACCGGGATTTTCATGCCGAGGCCTTCGGCTTTGCCCGGTCGAACGTGGAATTCCACGAGGGGTTCATCGAGAAGCTCGATGCGCTGGATCTTGAACCGGGCTCCTTCGACGTCATCGTGTCGAACTGCGTGCTCAACCTCGCCACCGACAAGGGCGCGGTGCTGCGCGGCGCGCACCGTCTGCTGAAGGAGGGGGGCGAGATGTATTTCTCCGACGTCTACGCCGACCGGCGCATTCCGGCGGAACTGGCGGAGGATGAGGTGCTTTATGGCGAATGCCTCTCCGGCGCGCTCTACTGGAACGACTTCCTCAGCATGGCGAAGGCGGCGGGCTTCGGCGATCCGCGCCGGGTGGAACACCGGCCGCTGACCGTCGAGAACCCGGAACTGGAGGCGAAGGTGGCGCCGATCAAGTTCATCTCGGCCACCTATCGGCTGTTCAAGCTGGCCGGGCTGGAGCCCGCCTGCGAGGATTACGGTCAGGCGGTGGTCTACCGGGGCACGGTGCCGCAGGCGCCGCATGCGCTGGTGCTGGACGACCACCATGTGATCGAAACCGGCAAGGTCTTTCCGGTCTGCGGCAACACCTGGCAGATGCTGGCCGAGACCCGCTTTGCACCGCATTTCGACTTCATCGGCGATTTCTCGACCCATTACGGCATCTTCGAAGGCTGCGGCGGCGACAGCCCGTTCAACGCGCCTGCGCCGGGGGCCGCGGCGGCGCCGTCGGGGGGCGGGTGCTGCTGACGGCTTGTCCCCGGCGGCGGGGATTGCTATCTCGACCTGCACCCGATGATTTTCGTCGGGTATGGGAATGAGGCCTCTCTTGACGGCAGACAGTACCGCCCCTCGGCTCGAGACCAGACATCTGGTGCGCCATTTCGATGGCCGCCGGGTGGTGGATGATGTGTCGCTGACCATCCGCGCCGGGCAGGTGACCTGCCTGCTGGGCCCTTCGGGCTGCGGCAAGTCCACCACGCTCAGGATGATCGCCGGGGTGGAGATGCAGGATTCCGGCGAGATCTGGGTCGACGGCAAGCTGGTCTGCGACACCATCTTTCGCGTGCCGCCCGAGCGGCGCGAGATCGGCCTGATGTTCCAGGACTTCGCGCTCTTCCCGCATCTGAGCGTGGCCGATAACGTGTCCTTCGGGCTGCGCAGCGGCTCCAAGGCCGAAAGACGCGCGCGGGTGGCCGAGCTGCTGGAGCGGGTGCATCTGATCGGCCATATCGACGACTATCCGCACCAGCTGTCGGGCGGCGAGCAGCAGCGGGTGGCGCTGGCGCGCGCGCTGGCGCCGCGGCCCAAGATCATGCTGATGGACGAACCCTTCTCGGGCCTCGACAACCGGCTGCGCGACGGCATCCGCGACGAGACGCTGAGCCTGCTGAAGGACGAGGATACCGCCGTTCTGCTGGTCACCCACGAGCCGGAAGAGGCGATGCGCATGGCCGACGAGATCGCGCTGATGCGCGACGGGCGGGTCGTGCAGCGCGGCGCACCCTACAACGTCTATACCCGCCCGGCCGACCGCGCCGCGGTGGCGTTTTTCAGCGATACCAACGTGCTGCGGGCGCGGGTGCAGGGGGCGCTGGCGCAGACCCCCTTCGGCCAGTTCCTGGCGCCCGGCGTGCCCGACGGCACCGATGTCGACATCGTGTTCCGGCCGCAGCATGTGCGGCTGGATTTTGATCGCAACGGCCACGGCCCGCTGCCGACCCCGGCCGAGGGCGTCGCCGCGCGCGGCGTGGTGCAGCGGGCGCGCTTCCTCGGCCACGAGAGCCTGGTGGAGTTCCGCATGGATTACGACGGTTCCATCCTCAAGGCGACGGTGCCCAATGTCTTCCTGCCGCAGCCGGGGCGGGTGATGTGGCTGACCGTGCGCCGCGACCGCTGTTTCGTCTTTCCCGCCTGATCGCAGCCGGTCCCGGCAAAACCATCTGGCGCGACGCCCCCGGTCGGACAATACTGTCACCGGGGGAGATTGACGCGGGAGGCGCCAGGATGGACCAGATCGGCATCATGTCTGAGGCGGAGCGGCAGCGCGCCGCCGAATGGGCGGCGGCCGAGGGCTGGAACCCCGGCGCCAGCGACATGGCCTGTTTCGCGCGGGTCGACCCTGAGGGGTTCTTTGCCGGCCGCCAGGGCGGCGAGATGATCGCCGCCATCTCGGTGGTGAACTACGGCAGCGATTTCGCCTTTCTCGGCTTCTATCTGGTGCACCCCGACTGGCGCGGGCAGGGCCACGGGCTGCGGCTGTGGCAGGCGGCGCTGGAGCATGCGGGCGAGCGCACCGTCGGGCTCGACGGGGTGGTCAGCCAGCAGGCGAACTACCAGCGCTCGGGCTTCGATCTGGCCTATCGCAACATCCGCTTCGGCGGTCGTCCGGGCCGGGTCGATCCGGTGCCGGGGCTGGAGCTGCGCCCGGTGACCGCGCCCTTCGAGGCGCTGGAGCGGCTGGACGCCCAGGTGTTTCCCGCCGCGCGGGGCGGCTTCTGGGCCGACTGGCTGGCCGCGCCCGGCCATCGCTCCTCGACCGCCTGGGAGGGCGGCACGCTGGCGGGTTTCGGCACCATCCGGGCCTGCGGCACCGGTTACAAGA
>JBFXGQ010000616.1:0-2865 GCA_050177915.1 Pseudodonghicola sp.
GCCGCGGGGCTGTCGAAGACATAGATGCCGCCGGCGCGGCCGGTGTCCTGATTCTCGGTCCAGATCTTCCAGACCAGCCCCGGCTCGGCGGCGATGTCCTGCGCCAGATCGCCCATCGCGGCGGTCATCTCGGCGCCCCAGGGTCCGGCATAGGGAAAGTCGAATTGCACCAGAGTATAGGCCATTGTCGCGTCTCCTGCTGTTGCGCCGGCACCGCAACGGCCACCGGCATGTCAGGCGCCCGCCGCAGCGGCCGCCGTTATTTGGATTTCGCCGGCTTGGGGGCCTCGGCCGGCTGGGCGGCGGGCGCCTTGGCGGCGGCCTCCGGCTCGGCCGGGGCGGGCAGGTCGCCGCGGATCGCCGGCGGCAGGTCCAGCAGCATGCGGGTGATGCCGATCAGTTCCTCGCGCAGCTCGGTGCGCGGGGTGACCCGGTCCAGCATGCCGTGATCCAGCAGGTATTCGGCGCGCTGGAAGCCCTCGGGCAGTTTCTCGCGGATGGTCTGTTCGATCACCCGCGGCCCGGCGAAGCAGATCAGCGCGTTGGGTTCGGCGATCTGCACATCGCCCAGCATTGCATAGGAGGCGGTGACGCCGCCGGTGGTCGGATGGGTCAGCACCACGATATAGGGCAGCCCGGCCTCTTTCAGCATCTGCACCGCGACGGTGGTGCGCGGCATCTGCATCAGGCTGAGGATGCCCTCCTGCATGCGGGCGCCGCCGGCGGCAGAGAACAGGATGAAGGGGCGTTTCAGCTTCACCGCCTCCTGCGCGGCGGCGATGATCGCATTGCCGACATACATGCCCATCGAGCCGCCCATGAAGCTGAAGTCCTGCGCGGCGGCGACGTTCGGGGTGCGGCCGATCTCGCCGGTGGCGACCAGCATCGCCTCCTTCTCGCCGGTGGATTTCTGCGCCGCCTTCATGCGGTCGGGATATTTCTTCTGGTCGCGGAACTGCAGCGGGTCGGCCACCGGTTCCGGCACCGCGATCTCGGCGAAGACGCCGCCGTCGAACAACGCCTTGAAGCGGGCGCGCGGGCTGATCGCCATGTGGTGGCCGCAGTTGGTGCAGACGTTCAGGTTATCCGACAGCTCGCGGTGGAACAGCATGGTTCCGCATTCGTCGCATTTCTGCCAGAGATTTTCCGGCGTCTCCCGGCGCGAAAAGATCGAATTGATCCGGGGGCGGACGTAATTGGTGATCCAGTTCATGTCGGGGCCTCTTGCAGGAGCGTGCTGGGTGGCAGCTTCGGGGCTGAAATAAGCCCCGAAGCCGGCAATTGCAATCAACGCCTGATCGCAATGCGGGCGACCAGCCAGCAGATCGGGATCAGCGCGAAGTCCACCGTCAGCCAGCCGCGCGCCAGCCCGGTGCCATCCATCGGGAAGGGCAGCAGGAACAACGACAGCCCATTCAGCGATTCAGGCGAGGCGGTGATCAGCAGCGCGGTGATGTTGTTGAAGAAATGCACCGCGATGGCCGGCCCCAGCGATCCCGCCCTCGCGGTCAGATCGGCCATCAGCACGCCGAAGACCCCGGCCCAGATCACGATCAGCCCGGCGTTCGCCCCGGCCTGATCGGGGTTGAAATGCCCCAGCGCGAACAGCAGCGCCGGCACCACCAGCCAGACCGCGGGATGTGCAAACCGGGCCGCCAGCGTCTGCTGCAGATAGCCGCGAAACAGGATCTCCTCGGCGCTGGTCTGGATCAGCACCGCCAGCAGCGACACCGGCAGCAGCAGCAGCCAGGGCCCGGGCGAGAGGTTTGGGATCAGCGGCGCGCCCAGATCGTAGGGCGGCAGCAGCAGCATCGCCAGCCCGAGCAGCGCCAGCAGCCGCAGCACCCGCCAGAACTGCACCAGCGCCCGCGCCGGCGGCCCGATCAGGCTGAGCGGCGCGCGCCACTGCAGCAGATGCGCCACGACCATGGTGGCCAGTGTCAGAAACCCGAAGCTGCCCAGCAGCAACAACGTAGTCCCCGGCCGTCGACCGGCGCCGAGATCCTTGGCCCACTCCGGCGACGCCAGCGCGGTGACGGCGACCCGCAGCGCGGTGTTCAGCCCGAAGACAATCATCGCGATCAGCACGAACCCCAGCAGCAGCCGCCAGATCTCGGGCCGGGACCGGGCCGGGGCGACCAGAAGCTCGTGGGCCGCATAGGGGCCTGCGGCGGAACGGTCAGTCATCGAAATATTCATTCATCTTGTCAGGAGAAAGCGGCCCGGTCTTCTGGCCGGCGAAATCGGCCAGGTTGATCTGGGCCGCCTGCAGCAGCTCGGTCGCGCCGGTCAGATGCGCCGCCACCGCCTCGAGCAGGGCCAGCGCCACCGAGGCGTCGTTCTCGATCACCGAGCGGAATTCCTCGGCGCCGATGCGCAGGAACCTGGTCCGTTCGATGGCGATCAGATCCAGGAACCGCTTGTCGCGGGTGATCACCGCCAGATCGCCGATCAGCCGCCCGGGCCGCACGTAGGAGATCGGCGCCGTCTTGTCATCGCCATGCGGCCAGCGCAGCTCGGCCCGGCCTTCGAGGCAGAGATAGACCGCGTCGGCGGCCTGATTGTGCGAAAACACCACCTGCCCCGGCACCGCGTCATACCATTGCGCGGAAAACGCCAGCAGGCGCCGGTTGCGCAGGCTGAGCCGGCCCAGAAGCGGGTCGGCCGAGAGAATCGCGATCTTGCGGCTGAGATCGTCCGACGCCCCCGCCCCGGCCAGCTGTGCCGCCGGTTGGGCGCCACCGTCGATGCGGCCGTTGCGGATCTCGACGAACATGTCATAGGCGTCGGGGTTCTCGAACCGGTCCTCGATGAACAGCATGGTCGAATTGGGCAACAGCTCACGCAGCTGCTGCCGGGTGCGCA
>JBFXGQ010000617.1:0-2856 GCA_050177915.1 Pseudodonghicola sp.
GGTCGACTTGCCGGCGCCGTTGGGGCCGACGATCACCGCGATCTCGCCCTTGTTCACCGCCACGGTGCAATCGTGCAGGATGTCCGGCCCCTTGCCGTAGCCTCCGGTCATGCTGTCGCCGATCAGAAAGGCGCTGCCGGTGTCCATCGCATGGCCGGTGCCGGGGTGGGCGCCAAGTTCGCCCATGCCGTCCGGATTGATGATGCTCGCATCCTTGTTGCCGCGGCCCTCGTATCCGGCGCCGCTCATCCGCGCCCCCGCGCGTTCATTGGTTGTGTCATCTTTATCCCCATCGGAACGGTGTTTCTCGTTCTCTTTTCGGTTCTTTTGCATCGCCCGGCCGGTCCGCCGGGCCTGTCGTTTGGGCCGACGGCGTCAGGCGCCGATCATCTCCTTGTTCTTCAGCCCGGTGCCCAGATAGGCCTCGATCACATGCTCGTTGGCCTTGATCTCGGCCAGCGTGCCCTCGGCCAGCACCTTGCCCTCGGCCATGCAGATCACCGGATCGCAAAGGCGCTCGATGAAATCCATGTCATGTTCGATCACCACGAAGGTATAGCCGCGTTCCTGGTTCAGCCGGATGATGGCGTCGCCGATGGTGTTCAGCAGGGTGCGGTTCACCCCGGCACCGACCTCGTCCAGAAAGACGATCTTGGCGTCCACCATCATGGTCCGGCCCAGTTCCAGCAGCTTCTTCTGCCCGCCCGAGATCTGGCCCGCCCGATGATCGGCCAGATGTTCGATGGTCAGGAACTCCAGCACCTCGTCGGCCTTGGCCCTCAGCGCGCGTTCCTCGTCGGCGATCCGCTTGCGGCCGAACCAGGTGTTCCACAGCGTTTCGCCCGTCTGCCCGCCCGGCACCATCATCAGGTTTTCCCGGCAGCTCATCGAGGAGAATTCATGGGCGATCTGGAAGGTGCGCAGCAGCCCCTTGTGGAACAGCGCGTGCGGCGGCAGCCCGGTGATATCCTCGCCCGCCATGGTGACGCGGCCCGAGGTGGGCGGCAGCACGCCGGCGATCACGTTGAACAGGGTGGTCTTGCCGGCGCCGTTGGGGCCGATCAGCCCGGTGATCGAGCCTTCGGCAATCGAGAGAGAGGCGCCGTCCACCGCGTGGAACCCGCCGAAATGCTTGTGTACGTCTTCTACGACGATCATGTTTTTCCCCGTCTCGCCGCTGTTCTTGTTGCGCGGCTTTCTGGTTGGACCAGCCCGGCTGCGCACAGCCGGGCTGATCGTGTTCAGGTCCGCAACCCGATCAGCGGAACTTGACGGTGACTTCCTCGCCGTCCTTGAAGGTGATCTCGCGGTAGTTGCCGGCGCTTTCGCCCGGGCCGATCAGTTCCACCGCGGTGGCGCCGACATAGTCGATATCGCCGCCCTTGCTGAGGATCTCGATCGCCTTGGCCAGCTCGCCCGGGAAGATCTGCTCGCCCGGCGCATTGGCAACTTCCATCACCTTGTCCTTGTAGACCTGCGCGTCGGTCGACCCGGCGGCCTGCATCGCCAGCATGATCAGCGCCGCGGCGTCATAGCTTTCCTTGGCGAAGGGGCCGGTGGCGTTGAAGCTGTCGCCGACCATCTTCTCGAAGTTGGCAGCTCCCGGGCTGTCGGTGCCCGGCACCTGACCCATCGAGCCATCGATCTCGCCCTTGAACTTCTCGGTCAGGGTGTCGGAGACCATGCCGTCGACGAAATGGAAGGTGTCGAAGGCGCCCGAGTCCAGCGACGCGCGCACCACGCCGGAGCCGCCGCCATCGACATAGCCCGCCACCACCAGACGCTCGCCGCCGGCCGATGCCAGCGCGCCGACCTCGGCCGAATAGTCGGCCTTGCCGTCCTCATGCGCGGCGCTGATGGTCACGGTGCCGCCGGCGGCCTTGAACGCGGATTCGAAGCTGTCGGCCAGCCCCTTGCCGTAGTCGTTGTTGGTATAGGTGACCGCGACGCTCTTGACGCCTTCTTCCATCAGGATGTCGGACATCACCTGACCCTGACGGGCATCCGACGGCGCGGTGCGGAAGAACAGGCCGTTGTCTTCGGCGGTGGACAGCGCCGGCGAGGTGGCCGAGGGCGAGATCATCACCACGCCGTTCGGCACGGCGACGTTCGACAGGATCGCGCTGGTCACGCCCGAGCAGTCGGCGCCCATGATGCCGGCCACCCCGTCCGAGGTCACCAGACGCTCGGCCGCGGCGGTGGCGGCGCTGGCGTCGATGCAGGTGGAATCGGCGCGCACCGGGGTCACCGTGGTGCCGCCCAGCAGCGTGCCGGCCGCGTTCACCTCGGCAATCGCCATCTCGGCCGCCGCCGCCATATCCGGCGTGATCGATTCGAGCGGCCCGGTGAAGCCCAGGATGATCCCGATCTTGACCTCTTCAGCCGAGGCAGCGCCGGCAAGCAGAGCGGTCGCGGCGGTGGCCATAAGCAGCTTTTTCATATTTATACTCCCACGTTGGAACAATGCTGTTCTGATCAAATCCTAGGCAAGCTCATTCCAAAAGAAAAGCGTTATCATGGAACGCGATCCTTACGGAAACCGGGGCAGGCGGATCGGCATTTTCCGTAAGCGAATGCGCGCCGCCGCCCGGCCGGTCGGGCCGCGCAACGGTGCGCCGTTGTCGCTCCGGGTTTCTCAAATCGACAGCCGCTCGGCCTGGGTGCCGCGTTCGCGGTAGGGGGTGGTGCTGTAATGCGCCCGGTAGCATTTCGAGAAATGCGACGGGCTGGCAAAGCCGCAGGCCAGCGCCACGTTGATCACGCTCATGTCGGTCTGCATCAGCAGGTTGCGCGCCTTTTGCAGCCGCAGCTCCATATAGTACCGCTTCGGCGAGCGGTTCAGATAGCGGCGAAACA
>JBFXGQ010000618.1:0-2840 GCA_050177915.1 Pseudodonghicola sp.
ATCGAGGATATTGGCCAAGGCCCGCGGGTCGATCCGGGTGCGGCGGGGCACGCCGCCGGCGCCGTCCTCGTCGCAGAGCGCCAGCCAGTAGGCCTCGGCCTGGCGCAGCGGCGACAGGCTGCGGCCGCCGCGGAACCGGTTCATGACGACCACATTGTCGCCGCTCTCGCCATGGCTGGTCCGGGGGATATACCGCATCTTCGCCGCCTCGTCGCTCTGCGCTCTGGGTCCGGCATAGCGCCGAACTGGTTACCCTGCCGTTAATTTGACACAATTCAGCTCAATTTTGGAGCAATTCCTTTAGGAGTGGTTAATCACGCTCCCGGCCGCCGGCGCGGCGGGGGGCTTGCCCTGCCTGCCGCTATGGCATTACCTGCCCCCGAACTGGAACCACCGACGGCAACGGAGCGGCGCGCATGATCAGATCAATGACCGGATTCGCCTCGGCCAAGGGCGAGCGCGCGCCCTATTCCTGGGGCTGGGAGCTGCGCAGCGTCAACGGCAAGGGGCTGGACCTGCGGCTGCGGGTGCCCGACTGGCTGGAGGGGCTGGAGGCGGCGCTGCGGGCCGATCTGGCGAAATCGGTGAGCCGCGGCAATGTCACCCTGTCGCTGCGGCTGGCCCGCAGCGATGCCGCGACCACCGCGGTGCTGAACCCCGCCGCGCTGGCCGCGGTGCTGGACGCGCTGGCGCGGATCGAGGCCGAGGCGCAGGCCAAGGGCGTCGATCTGGCGCCCTCGCGGGCGAGCGACCTGCTGGCGGTGCGCGGGCTGATGGAGCCAGGCGGCGAGGCCGAGGACAGCAGCGCCCTGGTGGCGCAGCTGCGCGCCGAGCTGGGTCCGCTGATCGCCGCCTTCCTGCAGATGCGCCGGTCCGAGGGCAAGGCGCTGGAACGGCTGCTGCGCGGTCAGCTGCATGCGGTGGAGCGGCTGGTCGTTCGCGCCGATCAGCTGGCCGAGGCGCGCAAGGCCGCGATGGCCGAGACGCTGCGCGCCAACCTGCGCCGGGTGCTGGACAATGTCGAGGGCGCCGATGCCGACCGGGTGGCGCAGGAGCTGGCGATGATCGCGGTGAAATCCGACGTGACCGAAGAGCTCGACCGGCTGCGCGCCCATGTCGTCGCCGCCCGCGACCTGCTGGACACCGGCGGCGCGGTCGGCCGCAAGCTGGACTTCCTGATGCAGGAGTTCAACCGCGAGGCCAATACGCTCTGCTCGAAATCGCAGAACGCCGATCTGACCGCGGTGGGGCTGGAGCTGAAGGCGGTGATCGACCAGATGCGCGAGCAGGTCCAGAACGTGGAATGATCCGGAAAGGAATTTGACATGGCACAGCGCCGCGGGCTGCTGATCATCCTGTCCTCGCCCTCGGGCGCGGGGAAATCGACGCTGGCCAAGCGGCTGCGCGCCTGGGACCCGTCGATCGTCTTCTCGGTCAGCGCCACCACCCGGGCGCCGCGCCCGGGCGAGGCCGACGGGGTGGATTACCACTTCATGACCGAGGCCGAGTTCAAGACCGCGGTGGCGCATGACGACATGCTGGAGCACGCCCATGTGTTCGGCAATTTCTACGGCTCGCCGCGCGGCCCGGTCGAGGCGGCGATCGAGCGCGGCGAGGATGTGCTCTTTGACATCGACTGGCAGGGCGCGCAGCAGATCCGCAACTCGGCGCTGGGGCAGCACACGCTGTCGATCTTCCTGCTGCCGCCCTCGATCGCCGAGCTGCGCCGCCGGCTGATCAGCCGCGGCCAGGACGATGCCGCCACCATCGCCCGCCGCATGCAGAAGAGCTGGGACGAGATCAGCCACTGGGGCAGCTACGACTACGTTCTGGTCAACGACGATCTGGACGCCACCGAGGAGCGGCTGAAGACCATCATCACCGCGACCCGGCTGCGCCGCATCCAGCAACCCAGCCTCACCGCGCATGTGCGCGCGCTGCAATCCGAATTCGAGGAGGAGACCACATGACCATCTACGCCCTGGGCGCCGACGCGCCGCAGCTTCACGACGACACCTGGGTGGCGCCCAACGCCAATCTGATCGGTAAGGTGGTGATGGAGGCGGGCTCCTCGGTCTGGTTCGGCTGCACCATCCGCGCCGATCACGAGGAGATCCGCATCGGCGAGGGGTCGAACGTGCAGGAGGATTGCGTGATGCATGTCGATGCCGGCTATCCGCTGCGCATCGGCAAGGATTGCACCATCGGCCACAAGGTGATGCTGCACGGCTGCACCATCGGCGACGGCACGCTGGTGGGCATGGGCGCCACCGTGCTGAACGGCGCCCGGATCGGCAAGAACTGCCTGATCGGCGCCGGCGCGCTGGTGACCGAGAACAAGGAAATCCCCGACAATTCCCTGGTCATGGGCAGCCCCGGCAAGGTGGTGCGCGAGATCAGCGAGGATCACGCCAAGCGGATGCGGCTTGGCGCGCTGCACTATCAGGACAACATGCGGAAATTCCGCACCGAGATGAAGAAGGTGGATTGATGCGCAACTCCAAGGGCTCGCTGGTACGGCCCTATCCGCTGCCCGACAGCGCCAGCCGCCCGGTGGTCACGCCGCTGAGCCCCTCGGTGGTCTATGCCAGCGACACCCCCGACGCGCTGGATGCGCAATACGAGGGGCGGGTGCACGGCTATACCTACTCGCGCGAGGGCCATCCCAACGCCGATGTGGTGGCACAGCGTCTGGACGCGATGGAGGGGGTCACCGGCGGCGTGCTGACCGGATCGGGCATGGCGGCGGTCAGCGCCGTGCTGCTGGGGCTGCTGAAGGCGGGCGATCACGTGATCGGCGGCAACCAGCTCTATGGCCGGTCGCTCCGGATGAAGATCGG
>JBFXGQ010000619.1:0-2839 GCA_050177915.1 Pseudodonghicola sp.
GAGGGCGTGCTCGGTGATGAAAGGGCCGTCGCGCCGCCACCGCCGCGAGCTACTCAATATGTGGCAGCTACTGGGCTGCGCGTCGCCTACGCCAAGCCTTTCCTTGCCGACGAGCAGGACGTGGATGCCTACCTCGATACCCTGCGCGAGACGCTGATCTCAGAAATTCGCGCGGGCAAAAGGATCACGATCTGATGGATGCGATTACTCCAATGAGTCACCAGCCTCACAAATCGATGGACACTGGTGCGCTCAAGAAATTCGCGCAGGAAGCCCGCAGGACGTTACGCGATCAAGTGTCGGGGAAGCTCGTCCAGGTTTTGGCCGAGAACAGCTCGGCGCGGCGAGAAGCGCCCAAGGCCGTGCAGCAGCTCGAGAGCGAGATCGCCCGCACGTCGCGCGATCAGGTCATCGAGCGGGTGGCATACATCTGGTTCAACCGCATCACCGCGCTGCGCTTCATGGACGCCAATGGCTATACGGCCGTTCGGGTGGTGACTCCGGCTGATGGACAAACGCGACCCGAGATTCTGTCAGAGGCCATGGCGGGCGTTATCGGCGACGAGATTCCCGAAGCGGCCGCTGCGCAGATCCGAGCCTTGCTCGACAATCGGACACCCTCCCGCGATGCCCAAGGCGAAGCTTATCGTCGGCTGCTGGTGGCCACCTGCAATCATTGGCACGCGGCGATGCCGTTCATGTTCGAGACCATCGCTGATTACACCGAGCTTTTGATGCCGGAGGATTTGCTGTCGCAAGGCAGCATTGTTGCCAAGATGCGCGCGGTGATGACGGATGACGCGTGCGAAGATGTCGAAATCATCGGGTGGCTTTATCAGTTTTACATCTCGGAAAAGAAAGATGAGGTTTTTGCGGGGCTAAAGAAGAATAAGAAAATTACGCCGGAGAACATCCCCGCAGCCACTCAATTGTTCACTCCGCATTGGATTGTTCGCTACCTGGTAGAAAACTCTCTAGCCTCTCCTATTCACGAGGCCGGGATTTTGGGCTGTTCTGATTGTGTTCAGCCGATAGCGGTTTGACCTGGACGAGCGCCATCGGCGGTGTTTTTCACCGTGTCAGGAGCGATGGGCTTTTCAGGGTTGAAGGACGAGGGCTCGGGGTCTGGGCGGCGCTGCCGCGCTGGCTATGTAGGAGTTGGCCGGAAGCTGGTGGCGATGTCTTTGAACACGCTGGCATCCGGGCAGGCTGAAGCGAAGGCAATGCGGATACGCGAGGCGCTTTCGATGACGCGGGCAGCGACCTTGAGCAGCCGCAGGCGCAGGGTCGCGAACTCGGCAGCGGCCAGCGCGGTGGCCTTGGGAATGGCCTGCTGGATGCGCCACATCAGCCAGTAGGCGGCGGTGTGCAGAATGAGGCGCATCTGGTTGGCATTGGCTGAGCGGCACGAAGTGCGATCGCTGGCGAGCTGCGACTTGTGGCGCTTGATCAGGTTCTCGGCCTGGCCGCGCGCGCAGTAGAGCGTGTCGTAGATATGCTCGGCCGATCCGTCCTGAAGCGAGGTAACGACATAGCGGATGTCCATACCCAGCGTGCTGGCCTCGATCCGGGCGACGACGCGGCGCCGACACTTCCAGCTTTTGGCGCCGTAGCGGGTCTCGGCATAGTTGCGCAGGACGGGGTATTGGCGCTGAGCGCGCTTGACCGCGCAGGCATCGGCGGCCGCGACGATGACCGGATCGGCACGCAGCGCGGCGTTGGTTGGCAAGCCGAACACGTAATCGACGCGGTGCGCCTCGCAGAACGCCATGACCTCGGGCCGCCCATAGTGCCCGTCACCACGGATGGTGATGTGGGTATCGGGCCAGTGCCGGCGGATATGGCGCACCAGGCGCCGGATGTGGCCGGCAGCTTCGGCGCCCGACGGCGTCTTGCCGGTCCGCAGCAGCATCGCCACCGGGCGGCCGGTCGCAGTGTCGTAGACGTGGATCGGCAGGAAGCAGCGCTCACCGTGATGACCATTCCAGAACGACAACTGCTGGTAGCCGTGGACGACATCGCAGGTATCATCGATGTCCAGCGTCACCGCCGCCGGCGGGGCGGGATAGCTGGCGCAGTAGATGTCGATCATCGCACCCATCATCCTGGCCAACTCACGCGTGGTCGGTGCATTCTCCCACCTGCTCATCGTCGGTTGGCTCGCAAGCCCGGCACCTGATCCCGGCAACTTGCCCAGCGCCAGGCGGAAGCCTGGATCGTCGCGCAGGGCATCGAGATCATCGGCATCCTCATAGCCGCAGGCGATCGCGAACGTGCGGGCACGCAGGATGTCATCGAGGCGATGGATCACCCGCGCAGGATCGCGCGGGTCGGCAATGCAAGCCGCAAGCCGACGGCAGATCCCCATCGCGCGCTCGGCCTGCGCCAGCAGCAGCACACCGCCATCCGAGGTCAGCCGGCCACCGTCGAACGCGGCTGTGAGCTTTTTGCCGCCAATGGCTGGAAACGAAAATCCAAGCGCGTTATCCTCGCTCTCGGCGGGTGTGGCCTGTGGCATTTTTTGCCTCGCTGCAGGACTGGTCTAGACACCCATTTTCCTACTGCAAAGCAAACGCTTACGCCACTCCCGCCAACCCTTCACCCCCACCGCGGTGAATAATTCAGGCTAACCCGACGCTCTCGGGCATGGTGCGGAACGCCCGACTCCGCGCCAAACGCTTCGGGGTCCCGTTCGACCTAACCGTCGAATATCTCCGGAGTATCCTACCGACCCATTGCCCGGTCCTCGGCATCCCCCTGCGGTTCCACCACGGGGAAGGTCGGGGGCAGCGCGACGATGGCCCCTCCCTGGACTGTATCGTCCGGGAGAGGGGCTACG
>JBFXGQ010000620.1:0-2839 GCA_050177915.1 Pseudodonghicola sp.
CGCCGACGCGGCACGTCTGCGGCAGATAGAACTTCGATCTCCGGTCTGAACTTATGGTCGGCCATAAGGTCGGACTTATCACCGACAACGAAATCCCGTCAGACGGCCTCCGCCGGAGGGATACCGTTGGTGTCCGAATGCGCGTCCACATGGATCAGCGCCACCGGCCCGTGCTTTTCCGCTATCGCCCGCAGGATCGGCCAGGTCAGCGTATGATCGCCGCCCAGCGTCAGCGGGATCGCGCCATGGGCCAGCACCTCGCGGTACTGTTGGGCGATGATCTCGACCGATTTTTCAGATCATAGAGGTTGATCGGCACATCGCCGATATCGGCCACTTGCAGATGTTCGAAGGGGGCGGCGCCGGTCGCCATGTTATAGGGGCGGATCATCCGGCTTTCATCGCGGATCTGGCGCGGACCGAGCCGCGTGCCCGGCCGGTTCGAGGTGCCGATTCCATCGGGATCCCAAGGAAACAGGCGTCGAGCCGGCGGCGGTCGCTGCCATCGGCAGCCGCATCATCGTGTTGGGTCCGCCGGTGCGGGGCATGATGTCGCCGCCGAGCGGCTGGTTGAGGGGTCTGGTCATTCGAGCCTCCATTCGAGGAGCAGGATGAGCGGAAATCTTAATGCCGGACGACTGCGGCGTGAAGAAATACACGTTGCAGCCGCCGGAATATCGTCCGGCAGCCGCCGCTTTCTTCAGCAGGTGGGGGGCGCGATCCGCGCGCGCCCCGGTGTCGATAGCGGGGTTCAGACCGCGCTGGTGGCCTGCATGGTGACAACGCCCGCGGCATTGCGCACCCAGAGCTCGAGTTCTTCGGCCGTATGCCGGCCGTTCACCGAAAACACCTGCCCGTCGAACAGCGGCGCGGTGCCGCGAAAGCGGAATCGGCGTGGCAGCCGGTCGCCGTGCATCTGGGTGGCCATGCGCAGCAGGTAATTCGCCTGCAGCGGCCCGTGCACGATCAGGCCCGGATAGAATTCCTCGTCCCGGCAATAGTCGCGGTCGTAATGGATGCGGTGGCCGTTGAAGGTGGCGGCCGAGTAGCGCATCAGCAGGGTCGGCGTGCCGTCGATCTCGATCCGCGCCTCGGGCTCGGGCAGGTCGGTCGCCGGCGCCGGGGCGCCCTTGGAGGGCTCGATGGCGCGATAGACGATGTCGTGCCGCTCCTCCAGCGCGGTGCCGCGCGGGGTCACGTATTCGTGCCGCACTGCCACGAAGCACAGCGTGCCGCTTCGCCCGGTCTTCACCGCCACATCCTCGATACGCGAGCGGCGCAGCACCTCGTCGCCGACCCGGAAGTCGCCGGAGAAGCACAGCTCACCACCCGCCCACATCCGCCGCGGCAGCGGCACCGGCGGCAGGAAGTCGCCGCGCGCGGGATGGCCGTCGGGGCCCAGCCCGCGCATCGCCACGATGTCGGGCGACAGGCACCAGTGGATGCCGATCGGGGCGGGGTCGCCTGCGGTCAGGCCCGGTTCCTCGTCCAACACAGCGGCCAGGCTGTTGGCCAGCCGCGGCGAGACGGTGTCCCGACTCTCCCGCGTCTTGCCGATCCAGCTTTTCAGATGGTCGATGTCCAGTTCCATTGCCGCCTCCTCAGAACGACCGGGGCAGGCCGAGGATATGTTCGGCCACATAACTGAGGATCAGATTGGTCGAAATCGGCGCCACCTGATAGAGCCGGGTTTCGCGGAACTTGCGTTCGACATCATATTCGCAGGCGAAGCCGAAGCCGCCGTGGAATTGCAGACAGGCGTTCGCCGCCTCCCAGCTGGCCTTGGCGGCGAGGTATTTCGCCATATTGGCCTCGGCGCCGCAGGGCAGGCCGGCGTCGAACTTGCGGCAGGCCTCGTAACGCATCAGGTTCGCGGCCTCGACCTCGATATAGGCCTCGGCGATCGGGAATTGCACACCTTGGTTCTGGCCGATGGGGCGGCCGAAGACCACGCGGTTGCTGGTGTAATCGACGATCCGGTCGGTGAACCAATAGCCGTCGCCGATGCATTCCGCCGCGATCAGCGTGCGTTCTGCGTTCAGCCCGGTCAGGATGTATTTGAAACCCTGCCCCTCCTCGCCGATCAGGTTTTCGGCGGGGATCTCCAGATCGTCGAAGAACAGCTCGTTGGTCTCGTGGTTGACCATGTTCAGGATCGGGCGCACCTGCATGCCCTTTTCCATAGCCTGTTTCACATCGACCAGGAAGATCGACAGGCCCTCGGACTTCTTCTTCACCTGATCCAGCGGCGTGGTCCGCGCCAGCAGGATCATCAGGTCGGAATGCTGCACCCGGCTGATCCAGACCTTCTGGCCGTTGATCACCCAGCGGTCGCCCTTGCGCACGGCGGTGGTCTTCAGATTGGTGGTATCGGTGCCGGTGGTGGGCTCGGTCACCCCCATCGACTGCAGCCGCAGCTCGCCGGTGGCGATGCGGGGCAGGTATGTCCGCCGCTGCTCCTCCGACCCGTGCCGGATCAGCGTGTTCATGTTGTACATCTGCCCGTGGCAGGCGCCCGAATTGCCGCCGGCCCGGTTGATCTCTTCCATGATGACCGAGGCTTCGGTCAGCCCCAGGCCGGAGCCGCCGTATTCCTCGGGAATCAGCGCGGCCATCCAGCCCTCGCGCGTCAGCGCATCCACGAATTCCTCGGGATAGGCGCGGGCTTCGTCCACCTTGCGGTGATACTCGGCGGGGAAATTGGCGCAGAGCGCGCGGATGCCGTCGCGGATGTCGGCGTGGGTGTCGTGGTGGCTGTCGATGTCTTTCACGGGTCAGGCTCTCGCTTTAGGGGCCGGTGTCAGGCGAACCAGTCGCGCAGGTCGCCGGCGTCGGGCAG
>JBFXGQ010000621.1:0-2837 GCA_050177915.1 Pseudodonghicola sp.
AGCAGTTTCGAGGTCACCTCGCTGTGGAACTTGTCGTCGAACCAGCCGACCAGCCGGCGCACCTCAAGCCGGTCCGCCGGATCGCGCGGCATCAGCGGCGGTTCCGGGCGGGTTTCGTCGAGGTATTCGCAGATCGCCGCGCTCTCGGCCATGGTGCGGCCGTCGAGCCGCAGCACCGGCACCTTGGCAGCCGGGTTGCGGCGCAGGAAATCCGGGCTTGCCTCCCAATACCGTTCCTCGACCAGCTCCACCTCGATCTTCTTCTCGGCCAGCACCAGGCGGACCTTGCGACAGAACGGGGACAGGGGGACGTGGAACAATCGGGCCATCGGGGGTGCTGGATCTGGTCGGTTTGGGGACAGTGGACCACAAATGCCTTGCCGCGCGGGTTTTTTCAATCCTCGAAACAGGCGGCGCGACCATCTGCGCGAATCGTGGCCGCCCCGTCCATGATCGCCGTAGCGCGCCGCTGCACCCGGTCAGAGGGTTTGGCGGCGGACCGGCTGCGGGGCGAGGGCAGCACGGCGGCGATCAGCGCGGCCTGCCGCGGGCTCAGGTCCTTGGCGGCGACGCCGAAGGCCCGCCGCGCGGCGGCCTCGACACCGAAAACGCCTTCGCCCAGTTCGGCGACGTTCAGATAGACCTCGAGGATGCGGCGCTTGGACCAGACCGCCTCGACCAGCGGGGTGATCGAGGTTTCCAGCGCCTTGCGGAACCAGCTGCGCCCCTGCCAGAGGAAGACGTTCTTGACCACCTGCTGGCTGATGGTCGATCCGCCGCGGTTGCCGCCGTCTTCGATCGCGGCGCGGATCGCGGTGACGTCGAAGCCCCAGTGCAGGCAGAAATTGGCGTCCTCCGCCGCCACGACCGAGCGTGCCATGACCGGGGCGATCTGTTCCAGCGGCATCCACTGGCGGTCCATCCTGCCGTATTTGCCGTATTCGACCCACATCGTGTAGGTAACCCGCGGGTTCACCACCGAGAACAGCAGCACCAGCACCACGATCAGCGCCACCGGCACCAGCAGCACGCGCAGCGCCCAGCGCCGCAGCCAGCGCAGCGGTTGCCACGGGGCCCGGGCCGGTTCGGCCTGACGCGATGTCCTGGATTTTGCCTGTTTCACCATACCCCCTGCTTGCCCGCCCGGGGAAGGCCGGTCAAGCCGGATGCGCGCGGCGCCGCCGGTTCGGATCAGAAGCCCGAGAACAACATGTCCAGCGCGCCCCGGATGGCATAATCGGCATCGCGCAGATCCGCGACCGGTGCCGATCGCAGCAGCCGTTCGGGAATCGCCGCCAGCTCGGCGGTGTGGAGGGCAAGGCGCTGACCGCCGATATCGAAAACCGGCTCCAGCCGGGTGATCGCCGGCAACGCCTCCGACACCGGCAGCAGGGGTGCGACGACGCGGGCACCGGTTCGGATCAGATCGGCCTGCAGGTCAAGGACAAGCGCCCCGTCGGGCAGGCGATAGACCAGGAACTGCGCCATCACTCCGGCTGCCAGAGCTGCCATTTGGCCAGCGGCAGGCCATTGTCGTCCAGCCAGGCCCGACGCTGCGCCAGCGCCTCGGCATTCCGCGCCGCCCAGGAGGCGGCACGCGCCTGCCGCACCGCTTCGATCAGGGCCGCCTCGCTAACGGCCGAAACGTTCAGCCCGAGCTCGCGCGCGGCATCGAGCGTCGCGGCATCTATGGTCACGTTGGTGCGCCGCTTGGCGGTGGCGGACATGGCGGAAACCTCTCCGGAGTGTGTGCGGAATATACACACTCCTCCCCCATAGCGCAAAGGTGGGGAAAGCCACCGAAATGAAAAGGCCCCGCCGGATCGGCGGGGCCTTCTGTCTCTGTCGGGTCCGGCTTATTCCGCCGGCACCGCCTGCACGTCCCGGCTCAGCGGCACCGGCAGGTGTTGCAGCATCTCCTTCGGGCAGACCTGCAGGAAGTTGACCTTTTCCACATCCCAGTGCTGCAGGATGTCGTTGGCCTTGCGGCTGCCGGTCTCGGCGGCGTGGCGTTCGATCAAGCCCTTCAGCTCGTGCTCCCAGTGATCCATGGTCACCGGGCAGGTCACCACCGTCTCCAGGTTCATCAGGGTCTGCGCCTGGCCTTCCGGGTCGTAGAGATAGGCCATGCCGCCGGTCATCCCGGCGCCGAAGTTGGCGCCGATGCCGCCCAGGATCACCGCGATCCCGCCGGTCATGTATTCGCAGCCGTTGGAACCGCAGCCCTCGACCACCACCTTGGCGCCGGAGTTGCGCACCGCGAAGCGTTCGCCGGCCCGGCCCGCGGCGAAGAGATAGCCGTCGGTCGCACCGTAGAGCACGGTGTTGCCGATGATGGTGTTCTCATCCGCCTTCAGCGGGCTGACCTGCGGCGGGCGCACCACGATCATCCCGCCCGACAGACCCTTGCCGACATAGTCGTTGGCATCGCCCGAGACCTCGATCTTCAGACCCGGTGCCGCGAAGGCGCCCAGCGACTGACCGGCCGAGCCCTGCAGCTTCACATGCAGGTGGTCCGGCTGGAACGCGTTGCGCATGCCGAAGTTCTGTACGATCAGGCTCGAGGTCCGGGTGCCCACGGTGCGGTGGGTGTTCTGCACCGCATAGGACAGCTGCATCTTCTCGCCGTCCTTCAGGAACCGGGCGGCGTCGCGCACGATCTCGGCGTCCAGCGTGTCGGGCACCACGTTGCGCGGCTTGTCACGGTTGTAGACGATCTCATGCGCGCCATCGACGGTGATCAGCAGCGGGTTGAGGTCGAGATCGTCCAGATGCGCCGAGCCGCGGCTGACCTGGGTCAGCAGATCGGCGCGCCCGATCACATCGGCAAGGCTGCG
>JBFXGQ010000622.1:0-2828 GCA_050177915.1 Pseudodonghicola sp.
TTGAGACCTGCACCCGCCAGTGCAGCGTCGAGGAGGTGATGAGCCGCATGACCGAGGGGCGGTTCCGCCACCTGCCGGTGGTCGAGGACGGCCGGCTGATCGGCATCGTCACCATCGGCGACGTGGTCAAGGCGCAGCTGACCGAGCTGGCCATGGAAAAGGACGCGCTCGAAGGGATGATCATGGGGCATTGACGCCCTGTCGGCCCGGTAGGGCGCTGCCTGCCCTTGCAAATCCCCGCGCTGTCGTGTTGCCTGCGCTGCAGGAGCAAACAGGCAGGAGGACGCCATGCGCGTAGCGCTCTATCCGGGCACGTTCGACCCGGTCACCTTGGGTCATCTCGACATCATCAGCCGCGCCGCGGCGCTGGTGGACAAGCTGGTGATCGGTGTCGCGATCAACCGGGACAAGGGGCCGCTGTTCTCGCTGGAAGAGCGGGTGGCGATGATCGAGGCGGAATGCGCCGAGCTGTCGGAAAAGACCGGCACCGAGATCGTGGCGCATCCGTTCGAGAACCTGCTGATCGACTGCGCCCATGATGTCGGTGCGCAGATCATCGTCCGCGGCCTGCGCGCCGTGGCCGATTTCGAATATGAATTCCAGATGGTGGGCATGAACCGGGCGCTCGACGCCAGCGTCGAGACGGTGTTCCTGATGGCCGACGCGCGGCGTCAGGCGATCGCCTCCAAGCTGGTGAAGGAAATCGCCCGGCTGGGCGGCGACGTGTCGAAATTCGTGCCGCCGCAGGTCAACGAGGCGCTGAAGGAGCGTCTGGGCCGCAAGTGAGGGCAGGGCGCTGCGGCGCCCGCCCACGGCTTCGGGCGTTCAGGCCTTCGGGGCGCTGGCCGCGGCTCAGCGCCAGAAGGCCATCCATTCGATCAGCTCGAACAGCTTCTTTCCCAGGAAGACCATATGTGCGCTGCCGTAGAGATAGATATCCACGGCAAGGGCGGCGGCGATGATCAGGCCCAGCACCAGGGCAATTCTGTCCGTCATGGGCGATCCGGAAAAAAACAGCGCCCGGTCAGATATGCCTGACCGGGCGCTTTGAAACAAGGGGGGCCTTGTCAGACCGGGTCTCAGCCCAGCTTGCCCATGGCGACGGCGACATCCGCCATCCGCACCGAGAAGCCCCATTCGTTGTCGTACCAGCTGAGCACGCGGACCATACGGCCGCCGACCACGCGGGTCTGGTCCGGCGCGAAGATCGAGCTTTCCGAGCTGTGGTTGAAATCGGTCGAGACCAGCGGCGCCGGCTCATAGCCCAGCACGCCCTTCATCGCGCCCTTGGAGGCGGCTTCCATGATGGCGTTGATCTCGTCCGCGGTGACGTCGCGGCCGGCCTGGAAGGTCAGGTCCACGGCCGAGACGTTCGGCACCGGCACCCGCAGGGCGGAGCCGTCGAGCTTGCCCTTCATGTTCGGCAGCACCTCACCCAGCGCCTTGGCGGCACCGGTCGAAGTGGGGATGATCGACATCGCCGCGGCGCGGGCGCGATACAGATCCTTGTGGCGGCGGTCCAGCGTCGGCTGGTCGCCGGTATAGGCGTGGATCGTGGTCATGATGCCGCTTTCGATGCCCACCGCCTCGTCCAGCACCTTGGCCAGCGGCGCCAGGCAGTTGGTGGTGCAGGAGCCGTTCGACACCATGCGGTCGGCCGCAGTCAGCTCGCCGTCGTTGACGCCGAAGACGATGGTCTTGTCGACGTTCTTGCCCGGCGCCGACAGCAGCACCTTCTTGGCGCCGCGTTCCAGATGGGCCTTGGCCTTTTCGCCGTCGTTGAACTTGCCGGTGCATTCCAGCACGACGTCGCAGCCGTCCCAGTCCAGCTCGTTCATGTCGTAGGTCGAATACATCTGCATGTCGCCGCGGCCCAGGTTCATGGTACCGTCGCCGATGGTGACCTCGCCCGGGAAACGGCCATGGACGCTGTCGTATTTGATCAGATGCGCCGCCGTCTCCAGCGGGCCGGTGGCGTTCACCTTGATCACCTCGATATCGTCGCGCCCCGAGGCAGCGATATGCGACAGAGTGCACCGGCCAATGCGGCCAAACCCGTTGATCCCGACTTTGATGGTCATGACAAGCTCCACTTAAAATTCCCGCCGTCCTATAGCCCCGGGACGGCGGGCCCAAAAGGGGAAAACGATGGTGGTGGAACCTGTTTGCGCAAACGAACGGGCAGGGAACCGCCGATCCGCCCGGATCTCAGTCCGGCAGCTCGCCGACCAGCCGGACATTGGCGGCATAGGGACCCTTTTCGCCCTCCATCCGGGTGAAGGACACCTCGGAATAGAGATCGAGCCCGGTCCAGCCGCCGCCGGTGACGCTGTCGCGGTCGAAGAAGACCTCGTCGCCCTCCGCGGTCTTGATGAAGCCATAGCCATCGTCGGGGAACAGCCGAACCACGGTGCCGTGGCGATGTTCCGGCTCGGGCTTGAACTGCCGGTCGTCCAGCCGGACCCTGTGTTCGTGCAACTGCCGGCGGGCGGCGTCGAAACTGTCGCGGATCGCCACCCGCAGATCCTCATGCGCGCCCAGATCGCCGGGCTTCTTGTTGACGATGACGGTGCCGCCGGGCACCTCAAGCTCGACCGCGACCTGATAGAGCTGGCCCTTGTGCCCCTTGGCGCTGCGCAGCTCGACCGTCACCCGGGCCGAGGTGATGCGGTCGCTCTCGGTCTCCAGCTTCGCCAGCTTGTCTTCGATGGTCGCGGTGATGTCGGGCGTCGGGTCGAGCCCGCGAAAGGTGATTTGCGGTGCGGTTTCCATGGCAACTCTCCCACAATGGCCTGACCCTATCATCCGGGGAGATCGGAAGAGCACAC
>JBFXGQ010000623.1:0-2823 GCA_050177915.1 Pseudodonghicola sp.
GGTAGAATCCCATGATGCACTTGACCAGCGTCGACTTGCCGGCGCCATTCTCGCCCAGCAGCGCATGGAAGGACCCGGCGGCGACGTCGAGCGACACGTCGTCGAGCGCCTTGAGCGCGCCGAAGCTCTTGCTGATGTGCAGGGTCTTGAGCGCGGGGGCCTGCGGGGTTTTCCGGGTCTGGTTCATGCGGTGTCCCCTCACTTCACGATGGACAATTCGCCCGGCACCTCGCGCGAGGCGGCCTTGGAGCGGGCGGAGAGGATCATGATGACCAGCGTCAGGATGTAGGGGGCGGCGTTGAAGAAATAATAGCCCTTGCTGATGCCGATGGATTGCAGCGCCGGGCCCAATGCGCCGGTCGCGCCGAACAGCAGCGCCGCCCAGACGCAGCGCAGCGGGTTCCAGCGGGCGAAGATCACCAGCGCCACCGCCATCAGCCCCTGGCCCGACGACAGGCTCTCGTTCCAGCTGCCGGGGTAGTAGAGCGACAGGAAGGCGCCGCCGATCCCGGCCAGGAACCCGCCCGCGGCGGTCGCCAGCAGCCGCACCCGGTCGACCGAGACGCCCATGGCGCGGGCCGAGGCGGCGCTGTCGCCGGTCATCCGCAGGATCAGCCCCCAGCGGGTGGTCTTCAGCATCCACCATAGAAAGACCGCGAGGGCGAGGCCGATGAAGAACAGCGGATTGACCATCAACGCCTGCCGCACCTGCGGGTTGGCGGACCAGCCGCCCAGCGCGATGGCGTCGAGCCGCGGCGCGGTCGGCTGGATGAAGGGCTTGCCGAAGAAGAACGCGAGCCCGGTGCCGAGGTTCATGACGGCGATGCCGACAGCGATGTCGTTGACCTTGGGCAGCTTGCAGATCCAGCCGTGCCCGGCGCTGAGAACGGTGCCGACCAGCGCTGCAGCCAGCACGCCGATCCAGGGATTGCCGGTGGAGTAGGAGGTGGCATAGGCGACCATGGCGCCCAGCACCAGATTTCCCTCCAGCCCCAGATTGATCCGCCCCGATTTCTCGGTCAGCGTCTCGCCGAGCGCGACGAAGAGGAAGGGGGTAGAGACCCGGATGGCGCCGCCGATCATCGCCATCAGCACGACAAAGACCGCATCGCTCATGTCCGGTCTCCGGGCTGCGCAGGCTGCAGGAAGGGCAGGCGGCCATAGAGGGTTTCGCTGACCAGCAGGGTGACGAAGATCACGCCTTGCAGCACCAGCATGGTGGCGTCGGGCATGTCCATGCGCCGCTGCACCAGCCCGCCGGAGGCCGCCAGCGCACCGAAGAGGAAGGCGACCGGGACCACCGCCAGCGGGTTCTGCCGGGCGAGGAAGGCCACCAGAATGCCGGTAAAGCCGTATTTCGCGGCGAGCGAGGCATTGGCCTGGCCGTGCACCGCCGCCACCTCGAAGAACCCGGCGAGCCCGGCGCAGGCGCCGGCGATGACGCAGCTCGCCACCGCCAGTCGGCCCACCGGCAGCCCCTGCGCCTGCGCCGCGCGCAGGTTGCCGCCGGCGATGCGGGCGGCGAATCCGAAGGTGGTCCGCTCCATCAGCACCCACAAGAGAATGGCCAGCCCCAGCCCCGCCGCCAGCCCCCAGTGGACCGAGGTGCCGGGGATGTCGCCGATGCGCCAGTCCGGCCCCAGCGGCATGGTCGAGGCCTTGTTGGTCGAGCCGGGATCGCGGAACACGCCTTCAACCAGGAAATTCATGATCGCCACCGCGATATAGGTCAGCAGCAGCGAGGAGATCGTCTCGTTCACGCCGCGGAAATGCCGCAGCCAACCCGCGATCCCGACCCAGCCGCCGCCGACCGCCATGGCGACCAGCGCCATCACCGGCAGGCCGATCCAGACCGGCCAGCCGCCCAGCACCATCGGGATGGCGATCACGGCGGAGGCGAAGCCGCCCAGCACCAGCGCCCCCTCGGCGCCCAACAGCGTCATGCCGATCCGCGCCGGGATGGCAAAGGCCAGCCCGGTCAGGATCAGCGGCGCCGCCCGTTGCAGCGTGTTCTGGAACGAGAAGGCCGAGCCGATGCCGCCGGTCCAGACCAGACCGAAGAAGCGGAGCGGGTCCTTGCCCAGAACCAGCAGGAACAGCGAGAAGATCAGCGCCGAGACGATCAGCGCGCCCAGCGGGATCGCGAGCGCCTCGATCAGCGCGGCGGTGCGCGCGTCGGGCCGGAACCGACGGCGCGGAAGGGAGGAGGCGAGGGACATGGGCGGGGGCTATGCTCCTGAACTGGGCCTGAACCGGGATCGCCCCATCATGCCGCAAGACGCGCGCCGGATGCACGCGGGTTACAGGCGGGGCACGAACCGGGCGACACGAAAAGGGCGGCTTGTTGCGCCGCCCTTCGCTGTCCGTTCAGGTGGTCGACCCCATGACGCCATCGAGGAGATAGTTCATCTTCTCCAGCTCGGGGGCGTAGTTGTCCATCGCGCCCTCGATCACCAGCTTGCCGGTGTTGTCCTTCAGCGGGCCGACATAGATCGGCTTGCCGGCCTTCAGCCCCTCGATCGCGCTATTGGCGGCGGCAATCGCCTCGGGCGTGGCGCCGGCGCCGAAGGGCGTGTTCATCACCATGTCGTTGTGATAGCCGCCGGCGATGACATTCGGCACCGCCTCGCCCTGCATCAGCGCCGCGGCGTAGATCTTGTAGGTGGTCGACCACTTGCTCTCGGCGCCGGTGATGAAACCGTTGGGCGCCAGCTGGCGCTGATCGGCGTGATGGCCGCAGGTCTTCACGCCGCGCGCCTCGGCGGTCTCGATCACCACCGTGGGGCTGTCCACATGGCAGGAGATCACGTCGCAGCCGGCGTC
>JBFXGQ010000624.1:0-2822 GCA_050177915.1 Pseudodonghicola sp.
TGTCTGTCCAGATGGATGGGAAATGCGAAATGCCCCGCCCCACTAGAGGGCGCAGGTGACGCCGGGGTGAACGGTTGGCAACGTCCGCATGACGTTTTCAAAACAGAATTTTGACAGCCCCGGGCGCGGCGCCGGAGCGTCCGGCGGCAAACGCGCGCCTAGCTGCGCAGCGCCCGCAGCGCCGCAACCAGTGCCTGCGGATCGTATTGGCCCAGATAGACCGGCGGGATCTCCCGCCCGGGGCCCAACAGCCCCGCCACCGCCAGACGCGCCCCGCGCACCGCATATTCGGTGGTGAAGACCACATCGTCGGGCACCTCGACGAACTGGCCCAGCAGGCCGAGGTTGGCAAAGCCCGCCGGAACCGGGTCGGGCCGGTCAGCCTGCTTCCGGCGCATCAGCACGCTGCCGGCATAGGGCATCAGCGCCGGGATGCAGGTGCAGCTGTCGCGGATGGCGTCGAGCGCTCCGGTCATGCCCAGATGATGGGCCAGTTCCGCCAGGATCTCCGCCCCCGAACAGTCGGGCATCGCCTTGGCCACCGCGCTGCCGGGACGGTCGAGGTAGAGCCCGTAGCCCCAGAACAGGTCGACGTCCGCAGGCTGGTTGGTGAAATGCGGGGTGTGAAAGCCGGTCAGCGTCAGCAGCCAGGGCGATCCGGTCAGCGTCATCAGCCCGCCCCGCCCCAGCGGCGACCCCGACAACCTCTCGATAAGCGGCCGCAGCGGCCCGCCGCGGGCGGTGATGGTGAAGGTGACCCAGGCGGTGCGGTCGATCCGGGCCCGGAACGCCTCGGGCGCGCCCAGACCGGGATGCCGCCCCGCCAGCCGACGCCACAGCGCCCAGCCGGGGCTGTCGCCCTCGCCCGGCGGCGGCGCGGTCCGCATGTCGCCATAGGTGGTCCCCGCCACATGCGAGCCCAGGGTGAGGAACAGCAGATCGTCGGCCCCGAGCGTGACGGTGTCTGTCCCATCCGCGCGGCGGATGATGAGGCGGTCGGGCCGCAGCCGCCCGCCCTCGGACACGAAGCCCACATCCTCGCAGGTGCTGCGCATGTGGATGTGCACCCCCAGCCGCGTCAGCCAGTCGCGCAGCGGCTCCACCAGCGCCTCGTACTGGTTGTAGCGGGTCCGCTGGATCGTGGTCATCGAGGCCATGGTCGGCAGCAGATGGAAGAACCGCCGCAGATAGCGGCGCGTCTCGATGGCGCTGTGCCAGGGCAGCAGCGCGAAGATCGAGCCGAACATGTTCCAGAAGTTGGTGTCGAGAATCGACAGATCCAGCACCTCCTCGACCGACTTGCCGTCCAGCAGCGCCTCGGGCATCAGCACCAGTTCGGTCAGCTCAAGCAGGTTGCGCGGGCTCAGCCCGAAATGCTCGGCGGCCAGAACCGCGCCCCCCGGTCCGACCAGCCGCGCGGCATTGTGCCAGCCGTGACTGGCGTTGAAGGCGCGCAGGTCGTCCTCGATGGAAATGGTGGGATCGTCGCGCGACGGCAGGAAGGACATCAGATCGTGGATGCAGCCCTCGCGCGCCTCGAACATGCGGCCGCCGCGCATGCGATAGCCGCTCTGCGCATCGCCGCGCGCGTCCAGCGCGCCGCCAAGGCTGTCGCTGGCCTCGTAGATATGGATGTTGGCGCCCAGCAGCCCGCCGTCGCGGAACAGATAGGCCGCCGCTGCAAGGGCCGAGATGCCGCCGCCGATGATATGTGCCTTCATGCCCGTTCCTCCCGACAAAGCACGAAATCCCGCCGGAGGGGGAGGCATGCACCGCCTGGGGCGAGGTCCGCTGGCCCGGGTCGATCCGATCTGCCGCCCCGACCCGATCCACGGATCTCAGCGGCGATATCGAAGGCCGCAGGCGCCTGACCTGCCGGATGTCGGGTGCACCGTCCTGCCGCACCGGTCGATACATCATCCCCCGGATACGGGGCGCCGATCAAGGATCAATCTCGGATCGAACTCGCGCGGCGGATGCGCCATGCGCGCCGCGATGGCGGGCGCGTATGGCGTCGGTCTTGCAAAGGCTTGTCAGCGCCGTTCCGCGCGCAGCCGGCCGAAGTTCTCGCGCGCGATCTCGGTATGGCGGTCGAGGAAGTTCTCGAAATGCACCAGACAGGCGTCCTCGCCGGCCAGAACCACGGCATATTGCCCCGGCCCCTCATAGAGCTTGGGATCGCCCGGGCAGCTCGGCAGATGCAGGCCGACGTTGTAGTGCCCGCCCGCCAGCGTGGTGAAGGGGATGCCCTGCCAAACGCCCGCGGTGGTGATGTGCACATGGCCGGCGATCACCTGGCGGATATCCGGGTGGGTCTTCAGCACCGCCATCAGCGCCTCGGGCTGCTGCAGCCGGATCTGATCGACCGGCAGCGACAGCTCGTTCACATGATGGTGCAGCACGACGATCACCGGGCGGTCCTTCGCCTCGTCCAGCCGCGCCTGCAGCCAGTCCAGCCGGTCGGCGCAGAGCACGCCCGAGACCACGCCGGGTTCGGTGCTGTCGAGCAGGATGATGCGATGCCCCTTGAGGTCGATCACCTTCTGCACATGGCCGGTCTCGCTGGCATGATCGTCGCCGAAGACCTCAAGAAACACCGGACGGTTGTCGTGGTTGCCCAGCATCAGATGGGTCTCGGGGGTCAGTGGCGCGATCAACCCGCGCAGCCGCTCATAGGCCGCCGCCTCGCCCAGATCGGCCAGATCGCCGGCCAGGATGACCATATCGGCATCGGCGTGGCGGCTGTTGACGCTGTCGACCGCCTGCGCCAGCCGGGCAGCGGTGTCGAGCGAGTTCGACACCTCCCCCTCGGGCACCAGATG
>JBFXGQ010000625.1:0-2816 GCA_050177915.1 Pseudodonghicola sp.
TCAGCGCGACGATCCCGACGAGCGCCACCATCATCCCGACGGCAAAGCCGGTGCCGAAGGGCAGGGGGCGGAGTTGCATCACCGCGTTGATCCCGAGAAGGACGACAAGGAGCGTCGCGCCCGCCGAGATGACATTACCGACCGAGGCCGCCGAGGAGACAAAGCCGTCCTGCGCCACGGTGTTCACCGCGGCGTCGACCTGGCCAAGGATGTCGCGAATGACCCCCATTTACTCCGCACAGGCCTCCACAACTTGCGCCTCGAGCGCGTCCGCCTTGGCGTAGAGCTCGAGCACGTTGAAGGGCAGACGCGGGTTGTCCGAGATCTGGAATCGGGGCAGGGCGTCAAGCGCCTGATCCCAGGTGAAGTCGTCCAGCAGGCAGGTACAGCTCTCCGAGGCGAGCGCCTCTTCAGCGATCAGAATGCGCAGGATCGCGCGGTAGCCATTGCGCAGATAGGCGGTCTCAGCCAAATCGGCGGGCGGTTTCGGGACGCGGCATGCGTCGGCCTCATCCCGCGCGATGGCCATCGAACTGAAGGGCGTGTCGCCGGACGGCTCCGTGGTCGGGGTCTGGGCCAGGACGGCACAAGGCTGGGCACTCACTATAAGTGCTGCAAAACCAAGTGCCCGAACTGGAGCCAATCTGTGGGTCATGGGGCGCCTCATGGATCCACCGCCATCGAGCGGAATTTGCGCTCATCCGCGAGGGTTGCGGCATCGACAACGCCAAGCTGGCCGGCACTGACGCCTTGCGCCGCTTCCAGGCGCCAGATCTGGGTCAGAATGATGCCGAGCTCGGCGGTGACGCGGGTGTTGAGATCGACCGCAGCTTTCAGTCCGTCCTGATCGTCGATGAGCCCGACCATGGTCTCGAGCCGTTCGAGGCTCTGTCCGGCTTCCTCATGGCTTTCCTGCGCGGCGACCGAGAGCATGGCACTGGCCCCGGCCGAGGCGGCGATGCGGTTGTCGGCGGGCTCATCCGAGCCAGAAAGCGTGCTCAGACGTTCCGAGGTGAAACCGCTGCCCGAAAGCACGCGCTCGACCGAGGCTGTAAGTTCCGCGCCGGGATTGAAGCCACCCAGGAAATCACCGCTGGCCAGCGATTGTGCGGTGTTGAGAGGAGCCACCAGCTTGCCGCGCAGCGCGCGGAACTCTTCGACGGTGGCAAAGAGTTCGCCGAGCCCGCTGCCCCGGATGAGCGAGGTGAGTTGCGCCTCGAGGTTGGTAAGCTGCGACAGTTGGGTTTCCAGTTCCAGACGCATGGTAGCGAGTTGCTGCATTTGGACGTTCAGGTCCTCGGCCATGTGCTCAAGCTGGGCCACGAACTGCTGTAGCGCCGTGCCGTCGAAGGTCGGTACGCCTTGGGCCGTGGCGGGCCATGGAAGCCCGAATGTGGTGACCGCAGCCACGGTCAGGAGAAGATGTCTCATTCGGGAACTCCCATCTGCATGAAATCGCGCTCGGCCAGCCGGTCGGCGACGAGGTGCTGCGCGAAGGCCGCCTCGCGTTGCTGGTTTGCCGCCATCAGCCGGACACGGAGATTGAGGATGCGGCCGATCTCGGCCTTGGCATAGGTGTTGAGCTCCCAGGCCGCCTTGGCATTGGGTTGCGCATCGATCTGCAGGATGATCGCGCGGAGGCGATTGATGACCTGTTCGGTGGTGGCGGAACTGTCGGCGGCGTAATAGACACCCGCCTCGGAGATGTTTGCATATTCGGCGAGCGCAAAGTCCGAGGGTGAGAGCGTGCCGAGCGCGTCGGCGCCGCCCACCACGGCCAAGTATTCGTTGTAGAATTTCGAGATGTTGCGCACATAGCCTTGGGTCTCGGCAAAGGGCGGCACGCCACCGTACTCGATGACCCGGCCCGGCCCCGCGTTATAGGCCGCGAGCGCATGGGGGATGTTGCCGAACCGATTGAGTTGGGTCGTGATATAGCGCGCGCCGCCGCGCAGGTTGTCCTTTACGTCATAGCGGTCGACTCCAAGATCGGAGGCGGTGCCGGGCATGAGCTGGGTCAGACCATAGGCCCCGACCGGGCTTTCGGCGGCGACGTTGAAGCGGCTCTCCTGCTTGATCAGGGCCTGAAAGAGGCAGCGCCACTGGGTGGCCGAGAGACCGGCGCGGGCCACGCCGGGGGCGCCTGCGAATTCGCCCGCGACCTCGACGATCATCATCTCGACCGTCTCGCGGCCCTCGCCGAAGAGGCGATTGTTCATCGGATTCGGATCGGTATTGGGATAGACCGCCGCCACGCCAAAATCCGCATTGCCCTCGAGCGCACGGATGTCGAAGCCAGGCCCGGTGATGGCAGCGGTCATTTCCTCGAGGACGCGCAGCTGGTCGGCCTGGACATCCGCCAGCGTGGCCTCGGTCCGATCCTTGTCCTGCTGGACGCCCAGATCCTCGGCCAAGGCCGTCACCCGCGCAATGGCGCGGCCAATGGCGGAATTGTCCTGCGTCGGCACGCCCTGGGCATGCGCGGGCAGGGCACCGAGGCCGAGGCAGAGCCCGGCGGATATGATCGCGGCGCGGCTCATTCCGGACGGGGCAGGGGCTCGAAGGAGCAGTCAGGTTTTGCAGCCTGTTGGAGTGGAGCGCCCATGGTTGAGAAGGAGAGGGCGGACCGCGTCACTTGCGGCTCGCCATTGCGTCCGAAGCAGGGCGAGGTCTGTTCGGTGTATTTCTCGCAAGCTGAGAGCAGGCTTGCGGCGGCGCAAATCGCGAGGAGGGGTTTCGAACTCATATCACATGTCTCCAGAAATCAGGATTGGCGCGCCAATCGGCGGGCACGCGGGCCTCGCCAGTGGCGCCGC
>JBFXGQ010000626.1:0-2813 GCA_050177915.1 Pseudodonghicola sp.
CCCCGCGGGGCAGATTGTCGTCAGCTGGAGCGCAGATTTGGGGCATCTGCCGGAAAATCCGCCACCTTCCCCCGCTCGAAAGGAGACCCGCCATGAGTGTTCATCGCCCCGACTGGGCCGCTGCCGAGGCCGCCGCCGCCGATTGCGCCGCCGCCTGGGACGAGGGCGGGCCGGGCGGCACGATCCTGGGCTTCGACCGCGACGGCCTGCGCTTCGCCCGTTCGGCCGGGCTCGCCGATCTGGCCCAGGGGGTGGAGTTCGGCCCCGACACCGTGTCGCGCTTCGCCTCGGTGACGAAGCATGTGCTGTGCAGCCTGGTTCTGTCGCATCCCGAGGCGATCGCGCTGTCCGATCCGCTGGGCGCGCATCTGCCCGAGCTGCAGCCGGCGCTGGCGGCGGTGCCAGTGGCGCGCGCGCTCGACATGACCGGCGGCCTGCCGGACACGCGCGAGAGCCTGTCGCTGCTCGGCCTGTCCGCCGCGGCGCCGAGCGGGGCGGAAGCGCTGATCGCCTATCACGGCCGGATGGCGGGGCTGAATTTCCCGGCGGGCAGCGAGCTGTCCTATTCCAACACCGGCTACCGGCTGGTCGAGGAGGCGCTGAAGCGGCGCGGGCTGAGCCTGGCGGGCTGGATCGAGGCGCGGATCAACGCGCTGCTGGGCACCGGCCTGGCGGCGCCGGAGCTGTGGGGCGATCCGGTGCCGGGGCTGGCGCCCGGCTATTGCTTCGACGGGGCGCAATGGCAGCTCGGGCTGCAGGGGATGCACTTGTCGGCGGCCGGCAGCCTGGCGGGTTCGGCGCGGGATCTGGCAAGCTGGCTGATCGCGCTGCGCGAGGCCGAGGGGGCCTTCGCCGGGCTCTGGCAAGCGCTGACCGAACCGCGGGCGCTGGCCGACGGCACCGCCACCGGCTACGGGCTCGGCATCCGGCGGGTGCAGATCGGCGACCGGCTCTCCTTCGGCCATAGTGGCGTCCAATCGGGCTATCGCAGCCATTTCCTGATCGACGCGCAGAGCGGCGCCGGTATGGTGCTGCTGGCCAATCGCGACGATGCCGATTCCGCCGGCATCGCGCTGCGGGTGATGGCGGCGCTGCAGGGCGCGACCCTGCCGCCGCGGGCGGATGGCCAGCTGGCCGGGGGGCGCTATCTCGCCGAGGACGGCAGCCGCTGGGTCGAGATCCGGCGGCGTTCGCTGGTCCATCTCGGCACCGAGGAGGCGCTCTACCATACCGGCGACGGCTGGGTGGACAGCCTGTCGGCCACCTCGCCGATCCGCCTGCGCCAGGACGGCGCCGCGCTGGAAGGGCAGATCGGCTATCGCCGCTGCCGGCTGCTGCCGGCCGCCGGGGCGCCGGTGCCGGCCGATCTCGACGGCCCCTGGCAGCTGGCCGAGGAGGGCGCCGGCTTCGTCATCGCGGGCGGAGAGGTGATCTGGGGCATCGGCCCGGCCCGGCAGCGAGCAGCGCTGAGCGGGCTGGGACAGGGGCGCTGGCTGTTCGCCCTGACCGAGGCGGGGGCGCAGCGCCAGGTGCTGCTCGAACGGGACGGGCCGGACCGGCTGCGGCTGGTGCTGAACCGCTCGCGGGCCGTCAGCTACGACCGGCGGCGATGACCCCCGCGCGGGCGGGGCAGGCCGGCCACCCCCGTCAGCGCGGCAGCTGGGCGGTGAGCTGCAGGATGGCGGTCAGGTGCTTTTCCAGGATCGCGAGGCCGGTTTCCGCGTCGTGATCGTCCAGCGCCTGCACCAGCGCCCGGTGTTCGGCCTGGATCGAGGCGCTACGCTCGACATCGAGCGCCATCGCCGACAGCGCGACGCGCAGCACCGAGGCATGCAGGCCGGAATAGATCCGCGTCATCGCCGCGTTGCCCGAGCTCTCCACCAGCGCATGGTGGAAGGCGCCGTTCAGCTCGACATGGCGCGGGATATCCTCGACCGGGGTCGCATCCATCAGCGCCAGCAACTCGTACATCCGGGCGGGCGTGCCGCGGCGCTCGGCGCAGAGCTTGCGCAGGGCATGGCCCTCGATCAGCTTGCGCACCTCGTAGAGCTCGGTCAGCTCGCGCGCGGTCACTTGGCGGACCATCGCGCCGCGGCGGGGCAGCTGCTCGACGACGCCCTCGGCCGACAGCCGGTTGAACGCCTCGCGGACCGGGGTGCGCGACACGCCGGCCAGATCGCAGATCTGCGCCTCCTCGATGAAGCTGCCGGCCGGAAAGCGGCCGCTCAGGATGCCCGAGCGGATCGCCTGATAGGCGCGGTCCTTCGCGCTTTGCGTGCGTGGCGTGGCTGCAGCAAGGTTCTCGGTCATCTCTCTCCCGTCCTCCTCCGCCTTCTCGCGTCCTGCGCGCTACGCCTGTCCGCCGCGTCCGACGGCGACCGGCGCGGATTGCGGGGCAGGCGGGCCGAACGGCATTCCTTATGCAACAAAGACAAATCCTGCATCGAGCTGCGCAAAATGAAGGCAAAATACTCTGACTGGCGCGATCAAAAGTTTTTACTCTCCATAGAGCGCTTTTGCGTATATCTTAAGTATATGAGATCTTTCACGAGCGTGCATGGATATCAATCCGGAGGCCTGCGGATGGGGAATTGGCGTGTTGGCATAGACAGCGGTGGCACCTTCACCGACGTCTGCATGTTTGACGAAACGCAGAAGCAGATGCGGGTCTGGAAGGTGTCCTCGATGTTGATTTCCAGTGAGAAGTGACCCAGGTGAGCGCCTGATTTCCATTGAGATTTGACCCATGTGACCCTTCCCCACGGCACTGCGCCACGGGGGACAACGGAGTGATCCACATGGGACTTTTGACC
>JBFXGQ010000627.1:0-2785 GCA_050177915.1 Pseudodonghicola sp.
TCCTGGGCGTCGTGCTGCTGGTCATCGCCTACAGCTAAGCTCGGATCCCGGCGCCCAAAAGAAAGACCCGCGTGCCGTTCGACACGCGGGCCATGATTTCAGCCGCCGGTGCGAACCGGCGCTCAGGGGCGCAGCTTGCGGGCCGAGCGGGTCAGCTCGTCATATTGGCCCGAGGGGCGGAACTTCCACAGATATTCCGGCAGCACCGATTCCATCGCCACCGGCGCAATGCCCAGATCGGCGAAACCCTTGGCATCCGCCGCCACCACATTGTCGCGCCGCAGGCTGCGCAGCTGGTCGCGGGTCAGCACCTTGTTGCGCAGCAGACCGAAGCTGACGAATTGCGCCACATCCAGACCCAGCGCCACGATGCCGGCGACCCAGAACGGCAGGCCGATCACGATGCGGCGGCGGTGAATCACCTCCAGCATGGTCTGCATCAGCTCGCGCAGACTGGCCACCCGCGGCCCGCCCAGCTCGTAGACGCCCGGCGCGGCGGCGCCCGTCACGGCCAGTTCGGCGGCCTGGGCGACATCGTCGACATAGACCGGCTGAAACTTGGTACCAGCCCCCGCGATCGGCAGAAACGGCCCCATCCGGGTCATGTCGCCAAAGCGGTTGAACAGCTGATCCTCGGACCCGAAGATCACCGAGGGACGCAGGATCACCGCGTCCGGCATATGCGCCAGGACCGCGGCCTCGCCTTCGGCCTTGGTGCGGGCATAGTCGCTGTCCGAGGCGGCGTCGGCGCCGATGGCCGAGATATGCACCATCCGCGCCACCCCTTCCGCGGCAGCAAGCCGGGCGACGCGCCCGGCGCCCTCGACCTGGACGGCGTCGAATTTGTTCTTGCCGACTTCGGCCAGGATGCCGACGCAGTTCACCACCGCATCCGCCCCCTGCATCGCCGCAGCGACCGAGGCATCGTCACGGATATTGCAGAGCACAGGCTCGACCTGACCCACAACGCCGTAGGGTTTCACGAACAAGGCTTCGTTCGGGCGGCGCACGGCAACGCGCACGCGCCAGCCGGCCCTTGCCATGCGCTGCGCGATGTAGCGTCCGACAAAGCCCGATCCGCCGTAGATGGTGACCAGTTTCGACATGGCATGGCTCCTGCTCATCGGTTCGGTTCCGATCTACCGCTCCGATCCCATCGGAACAAGGCGGAAAAACACCTCAGGACCTCTGGCGCCCCCGCTGGACGCGGCGGCAGGCACCCGCTGCCGAAAAGAAAATCGAAAAAAATTCGATGGCCGTGTTTTTTCCGTTTGACACCCCCCGCTACCACCCTTAAAGACCCGCCTCACGACACCTGCCCAGGTGGCGGAATTGGTAGACGCGCTAGCTTCAGGTGCTAGTGTCCGTACGGACGTGGAGGTTCGAGTCCTCTCCTGGGCACCATAACTTCTAAGGCCTAATGGCTTGAAGTTATGGAAAAAATATCCAACCAATTCCATGACGACACCTGACGCGCGCCTCTAGGCCGCGCGTGGGTCGTTGTCGGTCGTCGACGGTTTCACTGATGCCCGAGGTCAGGCCCGCTAGGCCCCCGGGGCACCCCGCTTCGACCACAGCGCACCGGCGCGACTCGCCGCCTTTCCCGCCGGTTTCGGCCAGGTTACCACGATGGCGGTGGCGCCGGTGAGGCCCCTGCGCCCAAGCAAAGGGCACAGATCGCCCCAGGGCGCAGCGCAACAACGAGCCCACCGGATTCGACACCTCAGTCTCCAACCAGACCCGGCGCCCGCAGCGGCCCTCCCCCCCCGTCGCCGTCAGCAGCGCATCAGCGGATAGGACTGGAACCTCAGGCCGCGCCGAAGACGGCCCTTCCGGCGCCGCGCTCTCACGTCACGTCGTGCTTGCGCCAGCGGGGGGCGATGGCCGACAAAGCCTCAGGGAGGCGCCGCGCGAAACAGTGTTTCGCAGACGGCGCGACGAGGAACGAAAGGATACCCGACGTGACGATGCCCCCGGCCCTTGAGCATCTGCGGCTGCCGATGATCGGCAGCCCGCTGTTCATCATCTCGAACCCCGATCTGGTGATCGCCCAGTGCAAGGCCGGCGTCGTCGGCTCCTTCCCGGCGCTGAACGCGCGCGAGAAGGCGGGCGAGCCGATCGAGCTGGAACGCTGGCTGAAGCGGATCACCGAGGAACTGGACCGCCACAACCAGGACAATCCCGACCGGCCGGCGGCGCCCTTCGCCGTGAACCAGATCGTGCACAAGTCGAACGCCCGTTTGGAGCGGGACGTGGAGATCTGCGTCAAATACAAGGTGCCGGTCTGGATCACCTCGCTGGGGGCGCAGACCTGGGTCAACGACGCGGCGCATTCGGTGGGCGGCATCACCTTCCACGACGTGATCAACAACAAGTTCGCCAGGAAGGCGGTGGAAAAGGGCGCCGACGGGCTGATCGCGGTCGCCGCCGGTGCCGGCGGCCATGCCGGCGCGCTGTCGCCCTTCGCGCTGGTGCAGGAGATCCGCGACTGGTGGGACGGGCCGCTGTTCCTGTCGGGCTCCATCGCGCGCGGCGACAGCCTGCTGGCGGCGCAGGCGATGGGCGCGGACGGCGGCTATGTCGGGTCGGCCTTCATCGCCACGCAGGAGGCCAATGCCGAGGAGCGTTACAAGCAGATGATCGTCGAGGGCGGCGCCGATGACATCGTCTATTCCGATCTGTTCACCGGGGTCTGGGGCAACTACCAGAAACCCACGATCGCGGCGGCGGGGATGGACCCCGACAGGCTGGAGCGCTCCCACCCCACCAAGATGGATTTCGGCCC
>JBFXGQ010000628.1:0-2779 GCA_050177915.1 Pseudodonghicola sp.
GGCGCCGAAGCTGACATAGAATTCGCCGTTCCAGGGCTCTTTATCGCCCCGCGTCGTCGCATTTGCAGCGTGGGCCTGCACCTCATATGGCGCGACAATCTGGGTGAGACGCGCGCGTCAATCTGGATGAGATTCTCCGTCGCGGCTATCAGTGATGTTATCAGTGTGATTGTCGCTGACAAGCCCATGTGCGTCGGCTGATTGACGCTCCGCGGCAATCTGGGTTGTATTTTTGATTGTCGCGAAGGCCGCCGGTCGTCCCCTTGTGCGTTTTGCTTCCAGCGCGTTTCGGCGCCGATAGCTTTCGACATTCATCTCGAAGATGGTTGCGTGATGAACGAGCCTGTCGACGGCTGCGAGCGTCATGGCGGGATCGGGGAAGATCCTGTTCCATTCTCCGAAGGGTTGGTTGGCGGTGATCAGGATGGATCGTCGCTCATATCGTGCGGAGATCAGCTCGAACAGCACGCTGGTTTCGGCCTGGTCCTTGGTGACGTAGGCGAGGTCATCCAGGATGAGCAGGTCGAACTTGTCGAGTTTGGCGATGGCCGCTTCGAGCTGCAATTCGCGACGGGCGACCTGGAGCTTCTGGACCAGATCCGTGGTTCTGGTGAACAGGACGCGCCAGCCATTTTCGATCAGGGCAAGGCCGATAGCGGCCGCAAGGTGGCTTTTGCCGCCGCCGGGAGGGCCGAACATCAGGATATTGGCCCCCTTCGCCAACCAGCTGTCCCCGGCGGCCATCGCCATCACCTGGGCCTTGGAGATCATTGGCACGGCCTCGAAGGCGAAGCTGTCGAGAGTCTGCCCGGCGGCAGATGCGCCTCAGCAAGGTGACGTTCGATCCGGCGATTGGCGCGCTCAGCCAGTTCATGCTCGGCAATGGCGGCGAGGAACCGCGCGGCTGGCCAACCCTCGCGATCGGCCATTTCCGCGAATTTGGGCCAGAGGGTCTTGATGGTTGGCAGGCGCAGCTCGTTCAGCAGGATGCCCAGACGGGTCTCATCGATATGGTGTGCCGTCGTCATGCCGTTTCTCCCATCCAGGCTGCCGAGGCGACGAGCGCATCATAGCTGTCGAGATCGACCCGCTGCACCGTGACGCGCGGCAAGTCTGATGGGTCCGGACCAAATTGCTGTCGCAAGGCGACTGGATCGGGCAGCTGGGCGGCATCCAGAACCCGATCCAGTTCTTCAGCCAGTTCGCGTTCACAACCGCGATCATGCGCCAGTGCCAGCAACTCGACAGTGATCTTGCAGGCGATCTTCTCGGGGAGCTGGGCAACCAGTCCCTCGAAGGCGCGCCGATAGGCAGGCAGCGGAAAGAGTTTGTCGCGATAGACAAGGTTCAGCAGCGCCATTGGTTTTTTGCGCAATGAATGGATGACATGGTGGTAGTTGACCACCTGATCATGGCGTCCATCAGGGTGGGCGCGCCCTCTGGGTAGCCTCATCAGTTGTGTTCCGCCCAAGAAGATTTCCAATCGATCATCGTAGAGGCGAATGCGCAAGCGATGACCGATCAGGCGCGATGGCACGGTGTAAAAAACCTTGCGCAGCGTGAACCCACCGGTGCTGGAGACCGTGACGATGACCTCCTCAAAGTCAGTCGTGCGATGGGCAGGCAAGGCCTGCAGATAGGCGCGTTCGGCGGCGATCCGCTTCCCTTGAGCCGCATTCCGGCGGCCGACGATCTCGTCGACGAAGGCGCGGTAATCCGCAAGATCCCCAAAATCCGCGCTGCCCCGCATCAACAGGGCATCGCGGATCGCCGCCTTGAGGTGGCCATGGGCACTTTCGATCGACCCGTTCTCATGGGCGACGCCACGATTGTTGCGCGTGGGCTGCATCCGATAATGGGCACAGAGCGCATCGTAGCGCCTTGTCAGATCCGACTTGGCATCGGCATCGAGATTGCGGAACGCGGCAGACAAGCTGTCGCTGCGGTGTTGATGCGGCGCTCCTCCGGCTGACCAAAGGGCATTTTGCAGGCCTTCAGCCAAGGCCACGTAGCTTTCGCCGCCCAGAATGACATGGGCATGCTCGAAGCCCGACCACGGCAGACGAAAGTGATAAAGCATGTGCGCCAATGGCTGACCGGCAATGGTGACGCCCAGAGCCGTGATATCCGTGAAGTCCGACAAGCCAAGCTTGCCCGGTTCATGCACCTGCCGGAAGATCACCTCCTGCTCCGCGCCATGCTCCGCGCGCCAGGATCGGATCCGGCGTTCAAGCGTGCGCCGGATGCCCGGCGACAGTTCGGGGTGGCGACGCAGCATCTCGTCGAAGATTGCTACCGGCCGCAGTCCCGGCGCTTCCTTCAGAAGCGGCACGACCTCGGCCTCGAAGATGGTTTCCAGTGGGTCAGGCCGTCGCCGCCTGCGCGGTTGCGCCTTCTGGGACGGAAGCCGTGGGTCCTGCGCGATCCGATAACCCGTCGCTCGACTGATATCAGCTTTGGCAGCGGCTGTCTCAACGGGGTGGTTTTGTCGGAGCTTCATGAAAAATCTCATCTGTTGATCGGTTACGTGGCGACCCGGCACAAAGGTGGTTCTCCCTTCCAGAAAACCTCGATCGTATCGGACCGGCCGCGATCACAGATGCAGAAACTGCAAGCCGCGGTGGGCATGTGCCTCCAGTCGGGCTACGCCCTCCTTCCGTCACATGCCCACCGCGGCGTCTCATCCAGATTGACGCGGTGTCTCACCTTGATTGTCGCGCCGCAGCTGTGCCCCCGACGACCTGACGCGAGAGGTGATCAACCTGGTCGCAGCGCGCTT
>JBFXGQ010000629.1:0-2777 GCA_050177915.1 Pseudodonghicola sp.
CACCGCCTCGGGGGCGTACTCCGGGGCCAGATACCGCTCCGCCATCAGATGCAGCACCGGGCGATAGGTCACCCCGTCCTTCTCGTGCGTCGCCGACAGATCGGGCTGCACCCCGGGCCGGTCGAAAGGCGCCAGTTCCCCCGTCCTGCGGTCGATGACCAGCAGCTTGCCGTCGCCGTCGCGCAGCAGCAGCCCGTGCTGCGCCGTCCCCAGCGCCTCGGCCACCAGACAGGGCGCGTTGGTGTAGCGGGCGAGGTAATCGAGGTCGATCTTGCCCGCCTGCATCAGCACATGGATCAGCGACAGGATCAGCAGCCCGTCGGTGCCAGGCGTGATCCCCAGCCAGTCGTCGGCCACCGCGTTATAGCCCGAGCGGATCGGGTTCACCCCGATCACCCGGGCGCCGCGCGCCTTGATCTTGCCGATCCCCATCTTGATCGGGTTGCTGTCGTGATCCTCCGCCACGCCGAACAGGATGAAGAGCTTGGTGTGGTCCCAGTCTGGCTGACCGAACTCCCAGAACGCGCCGCCCATGGTGTAGATACCGGCAGTCGCCATATTGACCGAACAGAAGCCGCCGTGGGCCGCGTAATTCGGGGTGCCGAAGGCTTGCGCCCACCAGCCGGTGAAGCTCTGGCTCTGGTCGCGGCCGGTGAAGAAGGCGAGCTTTTCGGGCGCCTCCTCGCGCAGCGGTTTCAGCCAGTCGGTGGCGATCTCCAGCGCCTCGTCCCAGCCGATTTCCTCGAATTCTCCCGATCCGCGCGGACCCACCCGCCTGAGCGGCGCCCTCAGCCGCGAGGGGGCGTTGACCTGCATGATCCCGGCCGAGCCCTTGGCGCAGAGCACCCCCTTGTTGACCGGGTGATCGCGGTTGCCCTCGATATAAGCCACCCGGCCGCCTTTCATGTGCACGTTGATGCCGCAGCGGCAGGCGCACATGTAGCACGTCGTGCGCCGCACCTCGTCCGAGACCCGGGGCGAGGTGTCGATTGGCGGCTGGCGGTGGCTCATCCCTCTCTCCCTTTTGCCGGAACGCTAGAACAGAATTCCGGATGGTGCGACAGATTTCCGATTTTCCTCCGGTTATCGGAATTCCGTCTTTGGTCCTGACCCCGGCGCCGCGCCCTCAGCGCCCGTCGACCGGCACATAGGCGCGCGGCTCCGGCCCGTTGTAGAGCGTCAGCGGGCGGATCAGGATGTTGTTGCGCTGCTGCTCGATGCACTGGATCACCCAGCCCGGCATCCGGCCGATGGCGAAGATCGGCACGTAGAGATCCATCGGAATGCCGTGCAGCTGGTAGATCACCCCCGAATAGAAATCGACGTTCACGTTCAGCCCGTGGCGGGAATAGGGTGCCATCGCCTCGACCACTGCCTGCAGGATTGCGTACCACTCCGGCGCGCCCATCTCCTCGCCCAGCTTGCGCACGCCCTCGCGCATGTGCCGCGCGCGCGGGTCCTCCTTGCGATAGACCCGGTGGCCGAAGCCGGTCACCGCCTCCTTGGCGGCGCGCTTGGCTGTCACATAGGCGGCCGCGTTCTCGGGCGTGCCGATCTCGTGGACCATCTTCATCACATCCTCCGCCGCGCCGCCATGGGCGGGGCCGGCCAGGGTGGACAGGGCTGTGACGATGCCGCCGTGCAGGTTGGTCTCGGTGCCGATGGTGACGCGGGCGGCGAAGCTGGAGGCGTTGGCGCCATGTTCGGCGTGCAGGATGAAATCGACATCCGCCAGCCGCGCGGCATCCTCGGACGGCTTTTCCCCCTTCAGCATCCACAGCCAGTTGGCGGCGTGGCTCAGGGTCTTGTCGGCCTCGACCGGCGCGCGGCCGTTGCGGATCGCCTCATGCGCGGCGATGATCATCGGCACCTGGCTGGTCAGGCGGATGCCGTTATCGACAAAGGCGGCCTCGCCGACCTCGCGGGCCTGCGGCTCCAGCGCCGCCAGCGCCGAGACGGCGGTGCGCAGCACATCCATCGGGTGGCCGTGCCGGCAGGCGGCGATGATGTCGTAGATGGCGGCGGGCAGGTGGCGCGCGGCCTTCAGCCGGGCGTCGAAATCGGCCAGCTCCGCGGCGCCGGGCAGCTCGCCGAAGATCAGCAGATAGCAGACCTCCTCGAAGGTCGACTGCGTGGCGAGATCGTGGATCGAATAGCCGCGATAGCTCAGCTCGCCCTTGGCGCCGTCGATGTCGCTGACGCCGCAACGTTCGAAATAGACCCCCTTGAGGCCCCGGTTGATCTTGACGTTCTCGTTCATGACTGGCTCCTTCGGGTCGAAATGGAGGGTGGGATGTCGGCACTGACACAGGCGTTCGAGGCGGCCCGCGCGCGGCGGGCGCGGGTGGTGTTCCCCGAATTGGGGGAGGACGCGCGGATCGACGCGGCAGCGACGCGGCTGCGCGCCGAGGGGCTGGCAGAGCCCGTAGGCCTCGCCGATGTGAGCGCGGCGCAGGTCGCCGCCCTGGTCGAGGCGCGCGGGGTGAAAGAGGCGCTGGCGCGGCGGATGCTGGGCCGGCCGCTGTTCCGCGCCGCCGCCATGGTCGCCGCGGGCGAGGCCGAGGCGATGGTCGCCGGTGCCGTGGCGCCGACCAAGAAGGTGATCGAGGCCGCCGGCATTGCCATCGGACTGGCCGAGGGGGGGACGACGGCGTCGTCCTTCTTCCTGATGCGATTTCCCGACGGGCGCGAGCTGATCTTCGCCGATTGCGGGCTGAACGTGGACCCGGATGCGGCGCAGCTGGCCGATATCGCGCGGGCCTCGGCGGTCACCGGAG
>JBFXGQ010000630.1:0-2770 GCA_050177915.1 Pseudodonghicola sp.
TGGATCGACTGCAGCAGGTTGTAGGCCATCATCGGGTTGTAGACGTTCAGCTCGAAATGCCCCTGCGAGCCGGCGAACTTGATGGCGGCATCGTTGCCCATCACATGGGCGGCGACCTGGGTCATCGCCTCGGCCTGGGTCGGGTTGACCTTGCCCGGCATGATCGACGAGCCCGGTTCGTTCTCCGGCAGGATCAGCTCGCCCAGACCCGAGCGCGGGCCGGAGCCGAGGAAGCGGATGTCGTTGGCGATCTTGTAGCAGGAGCCGGCCACGGTCGCCAGCGCGCCGGACATGAACACCATGGCGTCATGGGCGGCCAGCGCCTCGAACTTGTTGGGGGCGGTGACGAAGGGCAGGCCGGTGATCTCGGCCATATTGGCGGCGACGGTCTCGCCCCAGCCTTTCCTGGTGTTCAGCCCGGTGCCCACGGCGGTGCCGCCCTGCGCCAGTTCGTAGATCCCCGGCAGCGCCGCCTTCACCCGGGCGATGCCCTGGCGGATCTGATGGGCGTAGCCCGAGAACTCCTGGCCCAGGGTCAGCGGCGTGGCGTCCTGGGTATGGGTGCGGCCGATCTTGATGATGTCCTTGAACTCTTCCGACTTGGCCTCAAGCCCGGCCAGCAGCTTTTCCAGACCGGGCAGCAGCACGTCGCGGATGCTCATGCCGGCGGCGATATGCATGGCGGTGGGGAAGGTGTCGTTCGACGACTGGCCCATGTTGCAGTGATCGTTCGGGTGCACCGGGTCCTTGGAGCCGACGACGCCGCCGAGGATCTCGATCGCGCGGTTGGCGATCACCTCGTTGGCGTTCATGTTCGACTGGGTGCCGGAGCCGGTCTGCCAGACGACGAGGGGGAAGTTGTCGTCGAACTTGCCGTCGATCACCTCGCCCGCGGCCTGGATGATGGCGCCGGCCAGTTTCGGGTCCAGGCTGCCCGACTCGCGGTTCGCCATGGCGCAGGCCTGCTTGATCACGCCGAGCGCCCGCACGATGGCCACCGGCTGCTTTTCCCAGCCGATCGGGAAGTTCATGATCGACCGTTGGGTCTGCGCGCCCCAGTATTTGTCGGCGGGAACCTCGAGCGGTCCGAAGCTGTCGGTTTCGGTACGGGTTTGGGACATTGGTGCACTCCGTCTCGTCTGCAATGTCAGGTATGCGGTCGCATGCCGTCTAGCGGCCCCGACCGGGCGGCGCAATCGGCCAGTTGCGCGCAGCTTAATTTCTTCCGCCGGCAAGGTATAGCTGCATCGCGGCGGCAATTTTGTGCGGCGCGGGATCTGGAAGATTGTTCCGCCGGTCCCAGATAGTAAGGTAGGGTCAGCCATCTGCAGCGGGGCCGCGTTTCCCGCCTTGCGACAATCGAAAGAGGTCACAGAATGCGCATCTCATCGCGGAGGCTTCCGGGTCTGCCGGTTCTGGCCTGGGCTCTGATGCTGGCGGTGGGGGTGGCGCTGGCGCCGCTGGCCGCGCGGGCCAAGGATCAGGACAACCCCATCGCGCCCTATGTCGGCGATTACACCGGCTCGGCCGATGTGCTGGCGGTCGACGGCACCCGCATCCCCCGCGACATGAGCGTGAGCATCCGCGCCAATGACGACGGCTTCACCGTGCAATGGACTTCGGTCACCCGCAAGCCGGACGGACGGCTCAAGGACAAGTCCTATTCCATCGACTTCCTGCCGACCGAGCGCGGCGGCATCTATTCGGCGGCGATGCGGCGCAATGTCTTCGGCCATGCGGTGCAGCTGGACCCGATGAAGGGCGAGCCCTTCGTCTGGGGCCGCATCCACGACCAGACGCTGACGATCTATTCGCTCTTCGTCGACGAGAACGGCGGTTACGAGCTGCAGCAGTTCGACCGCACGCTGGCCGAGGGCGGGCTGATCCTGGAATTCATCGACCTGCGCAACGGCGACAAGCAGCGGTCGGTCGAGACCTTTCTGACCCGCCGGTGAGGCGGGCGGCAACGATCTGAGCGCGACCTGACCGGCCGTCAGGACCGGCTGTCAGCACCGGCCACGCCGCCGGGGCGGCGCGGCGAAGGGGAAGGATCACTTGCGGAAGCTGTCCAGCGACACCACATCGGCGTCGGCGCGCGCCGGCGTCGTGTCGGCGTCGTCCGGCGGCGTCGGCTCGTCGTCGTCATCCTCGTCCTCGGCGGCCTCGAACCGCAGGCCGAACTCCACCGAGGGGTCGACGAAGGTCTTGATCGCGTCATAGGGGATATAGATCGGCTCGGGCGAGTCGCCGAAATTCAGCGTCACCGAGAAGCCATCCTCGCCGACTTCGAGATTCTCGTACCAGTGCTGCATCACCACCGTCATCTCTTCGGGATAGCGATCCGCCAGCCAGTCGGCGATCCGCACCTCGGGATGGGTGGTGTCGAAGGTAATGAAGAAATGATGCGCGCCGGGCAGCCCATGGGCCTGTACGTCTTTCAATACAGTCCGGATCAGGCCCCGCATCGCCTGGTGCATCAGATTTCCGTAATCAATGTCATGCGACATCGCAGCACTCCAGCAGTCTTGGCGCCAGCATAGGGGATTCGGCGGGAAACGAAAGGCTGGAAACGGCTTATCGGTCGCGGCAGCGACAGCAGGGCGGCTGCGCGACCGGCAACCGGCCGCGGTGTCGCCGGTCCGGCAGGATCCGCCCGGCGGGTCGGGCGTGCCCGGCGCCGCTGTGCACCCGGTGTCGCCGGGCCCGCCGGCGGCAAGGCGCCGGGGCGGCGGCCTGCGGTCGGGCGCGGGCGCGCAGGCGTCGCGACCCA
>JBFXGQ010000631.1:0-2762 GCA_050177915.1 Pseudodonghicola sp.
GGCCGGGCGGTGGCAGGCGGCGCCGCGATCGGGATCGCCACGGGTTTGGCGCTGCTGGCGGCCTTGGCCGGCGCGGTGTCGCGGGCCGCGGCGGGGGCCGGTTTCGCCTTCGCCTCGGGCAGCGGCGCGGTGCGGTTGGCGCCGGCGAGTGTCGGAGGCGCGCCGTCCTTGCCCCGGCGGCTGGTGAAGCCGACCGCAGCGGCTCCGGCGGGAGCGGGAGTTTCGGTTTCGGGGCCAGCTTTGGGGCCAGTTTCGGGGCCGGTGTGCTCCGGTGCGTCAGGGGTGGGGACGGGGGCGACAACCGGCGCTGCAGCCGGTTTCGGGTCCTGCGCCGCGGCGGCGGGCTGCGGCTCGGGGGCAGGCTCGGCCGCGGTCTCGGGGTCGGCCGCCGGTTCGGCAGCAGGGGCAGGGGCGGGCATCTGCACCACGCCGGTCACCACCACGGCGATGCCGTCGGGGTCGACCCGCGCCGCGCCGGCATTCTCGGCCACGCCGAAAAACGGCTCGCCCAGGAACGGCTGGTCGCCGGGCACGGCGACGAAGCTGACCGGATTGAACCGGTGTTCGACGGCGAAAGCCTCGGCCTCGGCCAGGGTCTCGCGCGCCACCGCGGCGACATGGGTCAGCGGCCCCTCGACCGAGATGTCGAAGGCCAGGTCAGTCACCGCATAGGGGGTGGCGCCCTCAAGCGCCGCGCGCACCCGGGCGCGGCGTGCCTCACCCTCGGCGGCGCCGGTTTCCAGCGTCATGTAGCGGATCTGGTCGTTGGGGATGATCAGCTTGCAGCTGATGCCGCCGGGTTCGAGCAGCAGCGCCTTGTCGCGCAGCGCCGCCAGCGCCGCGGCCAGATCCGGCACGTCCAGGGCAACCTCGCCCACGCTGTGCCAGCCGCCGGCGGCACGGTGCAGCAAGGCAATCCCCTCAAAGGACAAAGAGAGCGCAAATCCTGGTTTCATGCTGCCGTCGATCTACCCGAACCGTTGTAACCCAACCGGTATCTAGGGCCGCCGGTCACGCCCGCGCCAGACCTTAGAGCAGGACTCTGCCGAGGAAAAGAAAAACACTGGGCGGTATCTTGCCGAGCGGGGGCGCGGCGCCCCATGTTGGCGGTTCTGATAAGGAGACATTCAGTGACCCAAAGAGTTTTCGCAACCGCCGCCATTCTTGCCGCCCTGCTGGGCGCCCCCGCCTGGGCCGGGGACACCACCCCGCGCCAGATCAGCGTCACCGGCGAGGGCGTGGTCGAGGCCGCGCCGGACATGGCCACCATCACGCTGGGCGTGACGCATGAGGCCGCCGAGGCGCAGCAGGCGATGCGGGCAACCTCTGAGGCGGTCGGCAAGATGCTGGAGCGGCTGGCCGGCATGGGGATCGCCTCGCGCGATCTGCAGACGCGCGAGCTGTCGTTGAGCCCGGTCTGGTCCGAGATCAAGGACGACAGCGAGGGGCGCCAGCAGATCACCGGCTTTGTCGCCTCGAACACCGTGCTGGTGCGGGTGCGCGACCTGAATGCGCTGGGCGGCATCCTGGATGCGGTGATCGCCGAGGGCGGCAACGATTTCAGCGGCCTGCGGTTCGCGGTGCAGGAGCCTGCCCCGCTGCAGGATGCCGCGCGCAAGGCGGCGGTCGCCGATGCCATGGCGCGGGCCAAGCTGCTGGCCGAGGCTGCCGGTGTGACCCTGGGCCCGGTGCTGACGATGCAGGACCAGGGCGGCGGCATGCCGATGCCGATGGCCGAGATGTCGATGCGGATGGGCGCGGCCAAGATGCCGGTGGCGGCGGGAGAGATCTCGGTCACCGCCAATGTGTCGATGGTGTTCTCGATCGCCGAGTGAGCCAGCCGCGCCGCGCGCCCTTTGCCCGAGGCGCGCGGCGCCGGTGTCGGGGCAGGGGATCCGGTCCCTCTCGGGTGCGAAACGGTGCGAAAAAGCCCCGGCCTGCGGGCCGGGGCTTTCTGTTGTGCAGTCAGTGGTCGGCGGCGCCTCAGGCGGTGGCCTTGGCCAGCGCCTGATCCAGATCGGCGATCAGGTCGGCGGCATCCTCGATCCCGATCGACACGCGTACCACATTGGGGCCGGCGCCGGCGGCGACCTGCTGTTCGGGCGTCAGCTGGCGGTGGGTGGTCGAGGCCGAGTGGATCACCAGGCTGCGGGTGTCGCCCAGGTTGGCGACATGGCTGAACAGGTCCAGCGCGCCCACGAACTTGACGCAGGCGTCATAGCCGCCCTTCAGCGCCACGGTGAAGAGGCCGCCAGTGCCCTTGGGATAGAGCCGCTTGGCGCGGTCGTGATAGGGCGAGGACGGCAGGCCGGCGTAGGTCACGTAATCGACCCGCGGGTCGGCCTCCAGCCAGGCGGCGACCTTTTCGGCGTTCTCGCAATGTCGCTGCATCCGCAGGCTCAGCGTCTCGATCCCCATCAGCGTGTAATGCGCCGCCTGCGGGTTCAGTGTCATGCCCAGGTCGCGCAGACCGATGGCGATGCCGTGGAAGGTGAAGGCGAGCGGACCGAAGGTCTCATGGAACTTCAGGCCGTGATAGGCGGGCTCGGGGGCGGAGAGCGAGGGGAACTTGTCCGAGGCCGACCAGTCGAACTTGCCCGAATCGACCACCGCGCCGCCCATCACCGTACCGTTGCCGGTCAGGTATTTGGTCAGCGAATGCACCACCAGCGTGGCGCCCATCTCGATCGGCCGGCACAGGTAGGGGGTGGCCGAGGTGTTGTCGATGATCAGCGGAATGCCGGCGGCATCGGCGATCTCGG
>JBFXGQ010000632.1:0-2761 GCA_050177915.1 Pseudodonghicola sp.
GTCAGGTTCTATTTGCTGACGCGCCCGTTCCCCCGGGCGGGTTGAGGCGCCCCGGCGCCGCCACCGTTCGGGGTTTCTTGACAGACCGGAACACTTTCAACTGATTTCAACGGCGGGCGTCCTGCCCGGAGGTCTCATGTACGACAAACCCGAGAGCGCGGGGCCGATCGGCCCGAACGATCTGGCGGTGGACGTCTTCGCCGGGCTGCACCGGCTGGCGCGGCGCTCCTGTCTGCCGGCGCGCGACGTCGAGGGGGTGCAGCGGCATCTGGACTATTGCGAAACCGCAGGCTCGGGCATCGCCGCGCTGACCGGAGAGATCCTGCGCCAGAAGCTGCGCCATGCGCGCCGGCTGGGCCCCGATGCGCCGGCCGGCTGCATCGCCGCGGGCAACAGCCTGCTGGGCTATCGCATCCGCGGCCAGGAGCCGCGCATCGCCCGGCTGAGCCATCGCGCCCGGCTCTGGGCCGAGGCCGAGGTGGTGCCGGTGCGCTCGCTGCTGGGGGCGACGCTGATCGGCATGCGGGTGGGCGACAGCGCGCCGCTGCTGTTGTCCGACGGCAGCTTTAGCGAGGTGACGCTGCTGGAACTCTGCGCCAGCCCGCGCGACCATTCGCTGGCCCGGCTGCCCGGCGCGGCACGCGGCCGCACCGGCATTCTTCCAGCCTGAGACTCTGGCGTTTTCCCGGCCGCGCCGGGGAAACAGGGTCTGCGACACCCCAACTAGATATTGACAACCCATGTCGGTCGGCGTCTATATGATGTTGTCTTGGTGCCTGTGACTCGTCACAGGTGAAAAGGGAAGCCGGTGCGAATCCGGTACTGCCCCCGCAACTGTGAGCGGCGAGCTCTGGTCCGTTGATCCACTGGCGTCTGCGCGTCGGGAAGGGGGGGCCGGGCGCCCGAGCCGCAAGTCAGGAGACCTGCCAGGACGACACGAGACCAAGCCGGGCGGTGGGTCCGGGACGTAGTGCGGAATGCCGCCCGGATGGCGCATTCCCCGGGCGTCTCTTCCCCCGTCCAGACCAGAAGACCGGACCAGAACGCCGGACGACCAGAAGACCGGACAAGGGGACACTGCCATGACCATCACCGTCTATTCCAAACCCGCCTGCGTGCAATGCACCGCCACCACCCGCGCGCTGGCCGCCAAGGGGCTGGCGTTCGATCTGGTCGATCTGACCGAGGATGCCGAGGCGCTGGCCCGGGTGACCGAGCTGGGCTATCGTCAGGCGCCGGTGGTGATGGCCGGTGACGATCACTGGGCCGGCTTCCGCCCCGACAAGATCGCCGCCCTGGCCTGAGCCCCGCGATGGGCGGGCTGGTCTATTACTCCTCGCGCTCGGGCAACACGCGGCGCTTCGTCGACCGGCTGGGTCTGACGGCGGCGCGCATCCCGATCGAGCCCGAGGCCGCGATGCCCGCCCCGCGCGCCCCCTTCGTGCTGATCACGCCGACCTATGCCGATGGCATGGGCCGCGGCGCGGTCCACAAGCAGGTGATCCGGTTCCTCAACGATCCGGACACCCGCCGCCACCTGCGCGGCGTCATCGCCTCAGGCAACCGCAACTTCGGCGACACCTACGCCCTTGCCGGCGATGTGGTGGCGCGCAAATGCGATGTGCCGGTGCTTTATCGTTTCGAACTCGCGGGGACCGAGACGGATGTCGCCCGCGTCAAAGAGGGATTGGACAGGTTTTGGAAAACGCAGTGCTTGACCGCGATGTGAATGACGCCGCCCCCGCCAAGGCGGTGCCGGCCGAATGGCAGGGGCTGGATTACCATGCGCTGAACGCGATGCTGAACCTCTATGACGAGCAGGGGAAGATCCGCTTCGACGCCGACCGCATGGCGGCGCGGCAGTATTTCCTGCAGCATGTGAACCAGAACACCGTGTTCTTCCACTCGCTGGAGGAGAAGCTGCGCTATCTGGTCGAGGAAGGCTATTACGAGGATGCCATCCTGTCGCAGTATTCGCCGGAGTTCCGCCGCCGCATCTGGGACGCCGCCTATGCCGCCAAGTTCCGCTTTCCGACCTTCCTCGGCGCCTTCAAATATTACACCAGCTACACGCTGAAAACCTTTGACGGCAAACGATATCTCGAACGGTTCGAGGATCGCGTGGTGATGGTCGCCCTGGCGCTGGCGCGCGGTGACGAGGGCCAGGCGATGGCGCTGATGCAGGAGATCATCCAGGGCCGGTTCCAGCCCGCCACGCCGACCTTCCTGAATGCCGGCAAGGCGCAGCGGGGCGAGTTGATCTCGTGTTTCCTGCTGCGGCTTGAGGACAACATGGAAAGCATCGGCCGTGGCATCAACTCGGCGCTGCAGCTGTCCAAGCGCGGCGGCGGCGTGGCGCTGCTCTTGACCAACATCCGTGAGCACGGCGCGCCGATCAAGGGGATCGAGAACCAGTCCTCCGGCGTCATCCCGGTGATGAAGCTGCTGGAGGATTCCTTCAGCTACGCCAACCAGCTGGGCGCGCGTCAGGGGGCCGGGGCGGTCTATCTGAACGCCCACCACCCGGACATCCTGCGCTTCCTCGACACCAAGCGCGAGAACGCCGACGAGAAGATCCGCATCAAGACGCTGTCGCTTGGCGTGGTGATCCCCGACATCACCTTCGAGCTCGCCAAGAAGAACGAGGAGATGTATCTGTTTACGCCGCATGACGTGGAAAAGGTCTATGGCCGCGCCTTCTCGGAAATCTCGGTGACCGAGAAGTATCACGAGAAGGTCGACAACCCGCGCAACCGCAACA
>JBFXGQ010000633.1:0-2745 GCA_050177915.1 Pseudodonghicola sp.
CGGGCGGGTCGCGTCGGGGAGATCTCGCGCATCTGGATCCTGACGGTGATTGCGGCCTGACGGTGAATGGGGGCCTGTCTACGACGCGGCGCCGGGCCTCGTAAAGGGCGGCGGCGCGGATTCGCCTGCGTCGCAACGCCCGGGGGAAGGCCCGGGGGACCGCCGGACGAAGATATGAAAAAGCCCCCGCAAAGCGGGGGCCGCATCGGCTCGGTATCTGGAGGACGCAGGTCGGCAGGCGCTCAGGCGCCCCAGGTGCGCACCTGACCGCAATCCATATGGACGAAGTTCGACCGCGAATAGCGCCCGACACCGCCGGCATGGCACGACAGCGCCGCCCGCGAGATCTGGCTGACATTGCGCGAGCCAAGACGCACGTCGGCGGCCTGACCGCGCATGTGCAGCGAGTTCTTCGCCACCCCGCGCGACCGCGACCGCAGCATCGCGTTGGTCTCCGGGCAGCGGTAGCCCGACAACAGCATATAAGGTTCGCTGACATCCAGCAGGTTGTGCGACGCGGCCAGGATGTCCAGCGTGCGCGTGTCGATCGGCTTGACCTGATCGGTACGCCAGTCGCGCATGAAATGGGTGATTTCGCTGACGGCGTCTTTGATATAGTCGCCGTCGATCCAGTAGATCATGTCCAGCTTCTCGCCGGTGCGGCCCGAGTACATCCGGATCCGGCGGATGTCGCCACCGCCGCGGAGAAATCCTGCGGCCATGGAATAAGTCGGTGCTGCTGCCACGGTGGTTGCTGCGAATGCGCCCAATAGGGCACGGCGGGTGAAACCCGATCTGTGTTGGTCTGCCATCTTCTTGCGCTGTCCCGTACGCTAGTCCTGCCGGTGCGCGATGTTACGCGCGGTTCGTTCCATCCCCAGATGATGGCGAATGTGTGCCACAGCTCGAATCGTGTTCCAAGCACGGATTGTTTCATCCCTGTCATATCGGCGGATTTCGGCGAAATTTTGCGCAAATTCCCCTTTGCTCGGCTCTCATGGCGGGGCAGAGGGCGGGGCAGTGATCGATTCCCGCGTCACCGTGATGCTGATGCACATCAGCCGCAGCGAACGGGACAAGCTGATGGAAATGTGAATAGACATTGCGGATGGGCCTAACAAAGCTCATAAAAAACGAATTCACACAGCGTCTTTATTCAATGTGACCAAGGACTCCGGGACATGATTTCTTCTCTCCGCCTCACGCTTCATGCCTCGCTTCTGGCGGCGACCTGCGCGTTCGGGCTGGGCATGGCGGTGCCGGCGCAGGCGCAGGTGACCGCGTTCAAACAGGCGGTGGCCGCCTCCGCGGCGACCGATGACGCGGTGGCCGCCTTCTATCGCGACCGCGATTACCAGCCGCTGTGGACCGCCGAGGGCGAGGCCGCGCGGGCCCGCCGGGCGGCGCTGCTGGATGCGCTGTCGGGGGTGGCGGTGCACGGGCTGCCCGAGGCGCGCTATGGCGTCGAACAGCTGAAGGCGCAGATGGCCGCTGTCCGCACCACCCGCGATCTGGGCGATGTCGAGGTGGCGCTGAGCCGGGCCTTCGTCACCTATGCCAAGGATGTGCAGACCGGCCTGCTGACGCCGGGGAAGATCGACGCCGACATCAAGCGCGAGGTGCCGCTGCACGACCGCGAGGGCTATCTGAACGAATTCGCCGCCAGCGCCACGCCGCAGGCCTATCTGCGGACGCTGCCGCCGATGACGGCCGAATATCGCGCGCTGATGAAGGAAAAGCTGCGCTATGAATATCTGCTGGCGCATGGCGGCTGGGGCGCCAATGTGCCCGGCGGCAAGATCGAGCCCGGCCAGCAGGGGCCGGCGGTGATCGCGCTGCGCAACCGGCTGGTCGCCATGGGCTATCTCGACCGCAGCGCCACCGGCGTCTATGACGCCGCGCTGGAGCAGGCGGTGCGGCGGTTCCAGCTGGCCCACGGGCTGAGCGCCGACGGCGTCGCCGGCGTCGGCACGCTGGAGGAGATCAACAAGCCGGTGGAAGCACGGCTGAAATCCATCATCGTGGCGATGGAGCGCGAGCGCTGGGTCAACCACGAGCGCGGCGACCGCCACATCCTGGTCAACCAGACCGATTTCACCGCCAAGATCGTCGACCACGGCCGGGTGACCTTCGAGACCCGCTCGGTGATCGGGATGAATGCGCACGACCGGCGCAGCCCCGAATTCTCCGACGAGATGGAGCATATGATCATCAACCCGAGCTGGTATGTGCCGCGCTCGATCATCGTCAACGAATACCTGCCCAAGCTGCGCAACAACCCCGGCGCGGCGGGGCATCTTGAGATCACCGACAGCCGCGGCCGCCGGGTGGATCGCACGGCGGCGGATTTCTCGCAATATTCGGCGAAATCCTTCCCCTATGCGATGCGCCAGCCGCCGGGGCGGAGCAATGCGCTGGGTCTGGTGAAATTCATGTTCCCCAACAAGTACAACATCTATCTGCACGACACGCCGCAGAAGAACCTGTTCCAGCGCGAGACCCGGGCCTATTCGCACGGCTGCATCCGGCTGGCCGATCCCTTCGACTTCGCCTATGCGCTGCTGTCGGCGCAGACCGACGATCCCAAGGGCTATTTCCAGTCCATTCTGGCGACCGGCAAGGAAGCCAAGGTCGAGCTTGAGACCCATGTGCCGGTGCATATCATCTATCGCACCGCCTTCACCGACGATCACGGCCGGGCCGAGTTCCGCCGCGACATTTACGGCCGGGATGCGAAAATCTGGG
>JBFXGQ010000634.1:0-2730 GCA_050177915.1 Pseudodonghicola sp.
CCCGGAGTGACCACCGAACCGGCGCAGATGGTTTCCGTCCTCGACGCACTCAACACCCGCTTCGATGTCTATGCCAACGGCCTCCACAGCGCCTGCGGCGCCAATGATGCGAGTTGCCCGCCTTCGGCCAATGCGCGCAAGGATGTGGTGAAACAGGGCAATGGTTGCGCCTTCAACAATGGCGGCGGCAATGGCTGGAAGATCCCGCCCAGCCCCTATCTGCCGACATCGGCGACGCCTTATGACATTGCCACCTATCCCGCCGGATTGTCGCCCATGGGGTATCCGCGCGACATCTGCCATGCGCTCAGCAGCACCGGGTCCTGTTCCGGCGGGCGTGTCGGCAACGGCGTGTGGGACCGCTATGCTTATTTCCGGTCGAACAGCGTCAATTATCCGACCCTGCCGTCATCGTCCGACATGGTATCGATGTTCGGTACATCGACCCCGACCCGCTATCAGGTCTACCGCTACGAAATGGACCATGCGGCCACCCGCCTGCAGCCGCAAAGCGTATCGGCAAACCAAACTTCCTATGGCGCCCCGATCTGCGTGACGCCCGGTCTGGTGCCGGGCGGAAATATCGTCGATCGGCGGCGGCTGTCGGTCGCGGTCATCAACTGCATCGCCGAAGGCGTTTCCGGCAAGACGACCGATGTCGAGGTAAAACGCTGGATCGACGTGTTCCTGGTCGAGCCGTCGCTGCCGCGCGCCCGGACCGCGGCCAGCGATGTCTATGTCGAGGTGATCGACGAGGCGGGCAATAGCGGGGACGGCACCGCCGGGCAGGTGGTCCGGCGCGAAGTGCCTTATCTGGTCGAATGATGCGCGCCGTGCCCTGCCTTACCACCCGCTTCCTGCGTGATCGCACCGCCGCCGCCGCCGCCGAGATGGCGCTGGTCCTGCCGTTGCTGATGACATTGCTGTTCGGCGCGTTCGAAGCGGGCAATTATTTCTGGAACGAGCATATCGTCATCAAGGCTGTGCGCGACGGCGCGCGCTTTGCCGGACGTCAGTCGTTCAGCAAATATAGCTGCTCCACCGTCGATCCCACGGTCGAGACGGAAATCAAGAATCTGACCCGCACCGGCGCCCTGTCCGGCGGCACCGCGCGCATCACCGGCTGGACCGATGACGATGTCACCGTCAGCATATCGTGCAGCGCCGCGACGACCGATGGCATTTATCGCGACATGGCGGGGGGCGCGCCGCGCGTTACCGTCAGCGCCGTCGTCCCCTATACCGCCTTGTTCGGGCTGGTCGGCTTCGACACGAAGGACATCACCATCGCCGCCGAGGCCAATTCCCCGGTGATGGGGCTATGAGCGGCCTCCTCCCCCGTTTCTGGCGCAATGAATGCGGTGGCCCGGCAGCGGAATTCGCGCTGGTGGTGCCGATATTATTGCTGTTCCTGCTCGGTATTCTCGATGCCGGACGACTGATGTGGACATGGAACGAGGCGGAAAAAGCGACGCAAATGGGCGTACGCTTCGCGGTCGCCACCAATCCGGTGGCATCGGGCATCAAGACTTATAGCTACGCAGTTTCCGGCGGCATTCCACAGGGCGACCCGATTCCCTCAAGCAGTTTCAGCGGCATTTCCTGCACCTCGGCCGCCTGCACCTGCAAATCGGGCGGCGCCTGTCCGTTCGGCACTGCGCGGGACGGCACCGCCTTCACCGCGCTGGTCGCGCGCATGGCCGGGTTCAAATCCGACATTACGGCGGCGGATGTGACCATCGACTATGATTATTCGGGCCTCGGTTATGCCGGCGACCCCAATGGGCCGGATGTTGCGCCGCTGGTCACGGTGCGGTTACGGAATCTTACCTTCACGCCTGTTACAGCCATGCTGTTCGGCGCCCAGCTCACTCTGCCCGATTTCGCGGCGACGCTGAGCATGGAAGACGGCGACGGCACAACATCGAATTGAGAGAAGCATCGTGGGATTGATCGATCAGAACGCACTGAGCATGGAGAACGGCCTCTTGGACCTGAGCCACCACCAGATCGCCATCGTGCTCAGCCCGGCCGAGGCCGCGCAAGCGGGCCAGCCGCTTTCCGGCGGAGCCGGGATGCCTGCGGTCGTGACGATGCTGGAGGCCGATGCGCCCTTGGGTCATGGCCTGCTCGAATCCGCCGCCATATTATGCCTGGAGGTCCGGTCCGGATCGCCGCTGTCGATCGAGCGGATCGCCCGGGTACGCGCCGACCATCCGCGCCTGCCGGTCATCGCGCTGGTGCGCGACGCCGACCTTGTGCTGGTGCGCGCGCTGCTGCGTCAGGGCGTTCACGATGTCGTCCAGTTGCCGCTTGCGATGGGACAGCTCACCGAAAGCATCGGCGAGATATTGGCGGAACTGAAAAGTGCCTCACCCGCCCGCGTGCGCAACGGCCAGTTCATCTCGGTGGTGAAAAGCATCGGCGGCGTCGGCGCCACCAATATCGCGGTCAATCTGGCGAGCGCGCTGGCGCAGCAGCCGGACAGCCGGGCCTGCCTGTTCGATCTCGATGTGCAGTTCGGCAATGCCGCCACCTATCTCGGCGCTCCCGCCCAGCCGTCGCTGACCGACTTGCTGGACGGCGGCGCGCGGGTCGACGGAGATTTCCTCAACACCATCACCTCGACCCTGTCGACCGGCTTGAAATTCGTGCCCGCACCGCAGGAGATCGGCCCGCTGGAATCGATCGACGATCAGCAGCTTCAGCGTATTTTGCAGACGGCGCGCG
>JBFXGQ010000635.1:0-2724 GCA_050177915.1 Pseudodonghicola sp.
GCGGGCCGAACAGGGCTGGCTGCTGACCGGGCAGGCCAGCTGGACCGAGGCCGGTGCCGAGGTCTCGCTGCTCTACGGGGTGCGCTGCGATCCGGACTGGGCGACGCTCTCGGCGGATATCACCGGCGAGTGCGGCGGCGTGCCGGTGGCGCTGCGCATCCAGTCGGGGCCGGAGGGCTGGCGGCTGAACGACGTGTTGCAGCCGGCGGTGGCCGGCTGCCTGGATCTGGACCTGAGCTTCACGCCGGCCACCAACCTGCTGCCGCTGCGGCGGCTGGCGCCCGAGGGCACGGCGCAGGTGCGCGCCGCCTGGCTGGTGCCGGCGCTGGACCGGCTGGAGTTGCTCGAGCAACGCTATACCCCCTGCGGCGCGGGCGCGGTGGACTATGCCTCGGACATCTTCCGGGCGCGGCTGGGGCTGCACCCCAGCGGCTTCGTCACCCATTACCCCGGCCTGTGGGAGGGCTGGGTCGATGACTAGACCCGCCCGCGCGCTGGTCGTGCTGGCGCTGCTGCTGTTCTCGGGCGCGGCGTTGCGCGATGCCGCCGACGCCTGGGTCGACGCCACCGCGCTGCCGGTGGTGCTGGCCGAGACCTCGGTCGAGGTGCGCGACCGCAACGGCGTCCTGCTGCGCGCCTATCCGGTGGCCGATGGGCTGATGCGGCTGGCGCCGCCGGCGGCGGGCGGCGTGGACGCGCGGTTCATCGACATGCTGCTGGCCTATGAGGACCGGCGGTTCCGGTCGCACGCCGGGGTCGACCTGCTGGCGATGGGGCGGGCAGTGCTGCAGGCCCTCGGCTCCGGGCGGGCGGTCTCGGGCGGGTCGACCCTGACCATGCAGGTGGCGCGGCTGCTGGAGGATGGCGGCACCGGGCGCTGGTCCGGCAAGCTGCGGCAGATCCGCGTCGCGCTGGCGCTGGAGCGGCGGCTGGACAAGGCGCAGATCCTGGCGCTCTACCTCACCCATGCGCCCTATGGCGGCAATCTCGAGGGCGTCCGCGCCGCCACTTTCGCCTGGTTCGGCAAGGAGCCTGCGCGGCTGACGCCCTCTGAGGCGGCGCTGCTGGTCGCGCTGCCGCAATCGCCCGAAGGCCGCCGCCCCGACCGCCACGGTTCGGCCGCGCAGGCCGCCCGCGCCCGGGTGCTGGCGCGGATGCAGGCGCGCGGCCTGCTCAGCGCCGAGGAGGTGGCGGGCGCCAATGCCGCGCCGCTGCCGACGGCGATGCGCGCCTTTCCGATGCTGGCGCCGCATCTGGCCGACCGGATGCGCGCTGCCGATCCGCTGGCCGGCCGCCACGATCTGACGCTGGACGCCGGGCTGCAGGCGCGGATGCAGGCGCTGGTGGAACAGGCCGCGCGCAAGGCCGGTCCGCATGTCTCGGCCGCGCTGCTGGTGGCCGATCGCCGCAGCGGAGAGATCCTCGCCTCGGTGGGCTCGCCCGCCTATGAGGGCGGCGACGGGCGGCAGGGCTATGTCGATATGACCGCAGCGCTGCGCTCGCCCGGATCGACGCTGAAACCGCTGGTCTACGGACTGGCCTTCGATCAGGGCCTGGTGCATCCCGAAACCCTGATCCACGACGGGCCGGTGATGTTCGGCCGCTACGCGCCGCGCAATTTCGACGGCCAGTTTCGCGGCGACGTGTCGATCCGCCATGCGCTGCAGATGTCGCTGAACATTCCGGTGGTGAAGCTGACCCGCGATCTCGGCCCCGCGCGCGTCATGGCGGCGCTGCGCCGCGCCGGCGCCGATCCGCAGCTGCCCGGCGGCGCGCCGGGTCTGGCCATCGCCCTGGGCGGCGTGGGGGTGACGCTGCAGGATCTGGTCCAGCTCTATGTCGCGCTGGCCGATGGCGGGCAGGGGCCGCGGCTGCGCCTGCGCCGCGCCGATCCGCAGAGCCTGGGCGAACGGGTGATCTCGGATACCGCCGCCTGGCAGCTGGGCGACATCCTGCGCGGTCTGGCGCCGCCGCCTGGCGCGCCGGCGCGGGCGCTGGCCTACAAGACCGGCACCTCCTACGGTCACCGCGACGCCTGGGCGGTAGGCTATGACGGCGGCCATGTGATCGGCGTCTGGATGGGGCGCGCCGACGGCACCCCGGTGCCCGGCGCCTTTGGCGGCGATCTCGCCGCGCCGGTGCTGTTCGAGGCCTTCGGCCGGCTGAAGCCTGCGTTCGAGCCGCTGGCGCCGCCGCCGCCCGCCACCCTGATCCTCGGCGCGGCGGAGCTGCCGCAGCCGCTGCGCCGCTATCGCCCGCGCGGCGCGGCGCTGGAGCAGGTCGGGGGGCCGGAGCTGACCTTTCCGCCCGATGGCGCCCGGTTGGCCGCGGGCGACGGCCGGATGACGCTGAAGCTGAACGGCGGGGTGGAACCCTTTACCGTGCTGGCCAACGGCGCGCCGCTGCGCACCGGGCTCTACGGGCGGGAATTCGACATCCCGGCGCCGGGGCGGGGGTTCTCGACCCTGGTGGTCGTCGACCGCGCCGGGCGCAGCGCCCGGGTCTCGGTTCAGATGGAGTGACGGATTTCACGTGAAACGGCGGCGGGGAGGCCCCCGGCGACAGGGAGGACGAGTGAGATGAGACAATGGAACTGGATCGCGGCGGCGGTGCTGAGCCTTGCGGCCGGCGGCGCCTGGGCGGGCTGCGCCACCGATGAGGAGGTGGCGGCCTTCGTCCAATCCTATGCCGCGAAGACCCCGGCCGGGGCGCTGGGGGCGGGCG
>JBFXGQ010000636.1:0-2722 GCA_050177915.1 Pseudodonghicola sp.
CCACGCCCGACCCCGGCCGGTTCGACCCGCAGCGCGGCGACCGGCGCAGCTTCGGCTTCGGGCTGGGGATGCACTATTGCCTCGGCTCCGAGATTGCCATGCTGGAGGCGCAGATCGCGCTGAGGCAGATCGCCCGGCGCCGGCCCCGCCGCGACCCCGGCCATGCCTTCCGCTGGCGTGACCGCCAGACCCTGCGGCGGCCGCTGCGGCTGCCGCTGATCCTCTCTCCCAACGAAAGCTTGCGACCATGAAGAAACTCGACGCCAACCAGGTGATGACCTGGATCTCCGCCTATCTGAGCGATTTCCTCGACCTGCCCGAAGGCGCGATGACGCCCGAGGCGGGTTTTGCCGACCTCGGTCTCGATTCCGCCGACAGCATCATCATCGGCGGCGCCTTCGAGGAGGCCTTCGATGTCGAGGTCGACGCGGCGCTGTTCCTGCGCAACGAGAACCTGCGCGGTCTGATCGAAGACCTGCGCGGTTCGGGTTTCATCGGATGACCAGCCCGGCCGACACCACGCCCCAGCTCAGCGTCGTGGTCGCCTGCTACGAGATGGCGCGGGAGCTGCCGCGGACGCTGCACGCGCTCTCGCCCGGCTACCAGCAGGGGATGGAGCGGATCCCCTATGAGGTCATCGTCGTCGACAACGGCTCGTCTCAACCGCCGCGGGCCGAGGATTTCGCCGATCTCGGCCTCGATCTGCGGGTGCTCCATTGCACCACCGGGCTGCCGTCGCCGGTCGATGCGCTCAACATGGGGTTGGCGGCCAGCCGGGGCGGGCTGATCTGCAGCATCATCGACGGCGCCCGCATGCCGTCGCCGGGGTTGCTGGCGGCCAGCGTCGCCGCCGCCCGCTGCCATGACCGGTCGATTGTCTATACTGCCTCGATGGTCCTCGGGCATCACCCGCAGTATGAGGCCGCCCAGACCGGCTATACCGCCGAGGTCGAGGACCGGCTGCTTGCCTCGATCGACTGGCCGAAGGACGGCTATCGCCTGTTCGAGATCGCGAGCGGGCTGTTCGAACAGCCCGGCCTGCTGCAATGGTATGCCCCCGGTTTCGAAAGCAATGCGATCACCATGCCGCGCGGTCTCTGGGACGAGGTCGACGGCTATTGCGGCGAATTCCGCACCGATGGCGGCGGTTATGCCAGCTCGGACCTGTTCTTTCGCGCCGCGCATCTGCCGGACACGCAGATCGTCGCGCTGGCGGGCGAGGCGACCTTTCACCAGATCCATGGCAAGAGCGCGGCGGCGGCGCATGCGAATATCCGGCAGCAGGCGCGCATCATGACGCGGGAGTTCCAGCGGGTGCGGGCGCGGCCGCCGAAGTCGGTGCGCAAACCCTATTGGCTGTTCCAGACCAAGACGCCGCCGCTGCGCAAGCGGCCCACCCCCGGCACGCCGCCCAAGGCCCCGAGCCTGGAGCGGCGCTATCTGGACCTGCTGGAGCAGCGGCTGCTGAACAGCGGCGCGCGCGAGACCGAGGCGCAGCTGCGCGCGCTGACCGCCGCGGTGAAGGCCGCCGGGCGCGAGGAACTGCTGACAGCCGCCCAGACCGCCTATCCGCGCCACCTGCGTCGCGTCATCGGTGCCGAGAGCGAGGGGCTGCTGCTGGACATGACGCTGCTTCCCAGCGCGCTGACGATGACCGGCCGGCGGCGGCTGGACTATCTGCGGGGCGTGGTCGAAACCGTGCTGGACCAGGCGATTCCGGGCGATCTGATCGAATGTGGCGTCTGGCGCGGCGGGTCGGCCATGATGATGGCGGGCGTGCTGGCCGCCCGCGGGGTGACGGACCGGACCGTCTGGCTGGCCGATTCCTTTCAGGGCCTGCCCCTGGTCGATGCCGAGCTTGACTGTTCGGACCTGGTGGCGCCGGTGAACGCCAGCGGGCTCGCGGTTTCCGAGGCGACCGTGCGCGCGAGTTTCGCGGAACTGGGGTTGCTGGACGACACGATCCGGTTCCTGCCGGGCTGGTTCTGCGACACCCTGCCGACCGCCCCGATCGAGCGCCTCGCGGTGCTGCGGCTGGATGGCGATCACTACAGCTCGACCATGGAGTCGCTGACCGCGCTTTATGACAAGGTGAGCCCGGGCGGTTTCGTCATCGTCGACGATTACGCGCTGCCCCGCTGCGCCGAGGCGGTGGACGAGTTCCGGCAGGCGCGCGGCATCACCGATGCGATCGAAAAGATCGACCACACCGGCATCGCCTGGCGCAAGCAACCCCGCGACTGAGGAGCAGCGCGCATGAACATTTTCTGGACCCCGATCCTGCGCCCGCTGCTGGCGGCGGCCCGGGCGCGGCGCGTGATCGAGATCGGCGCGGACGCCGGGCGCAACAGCCAGCGTCTGGCGCGCTGGTGTCGCGCGAACGGTGCCTTTGCCGATATCATCGACCCGCTCCCCGGTTTCGACGCGGCAGAGTTCGACCGCACATGGGAGGGCGCCGCCAAGGTGCATCTCGCGCCGAGCCTCGACATCCTGACCAGCCTGCCGGCGGCGGACGTCGTGCTGATCGACGGCGATCACAACTGGTTCACCGTCTATAACGAGATCAACCTGCTGCTCGGCCCGGTCGACGCGCCGCGCCCGAACCCGCCGATCCTGGGGTTTCACGACCCCAGCTGGCCCGGGGCGCGGCGCGATGCCGATTACGAGATCTCGCGCCATCCCGAGAGCGTCCGGCAGCCGCCCGGGGTGGGGCCGGATTCGC
>JBFXGQ010000637.1:0-2712 GCA_050177915.1 Pseudodonghicola sp.
CGTGGAACCAGTCGCCGGCCGCCCGCAGCATGTTGCTGACATGGGTCTTGCCCAGCCCCGACATGCCGAAGCAGAGCACCCGCTTGCGCGGCGCCGCGCGCCAGACAACTGCCGTGGAGAAAAGCATGCGCCCCCCGATCCCCGTTTCGGTCCTGCTCTAGCCATGGCCGCGGCCGTGGTCATTCGCGGCCGCGGCCGCACTATTCACGCGGGGCGCAGACGCCGCGTCTCGGCCAGGATATTGAGGTAATTTCCGGCGAAGATCACCGCCGCGCCGACGAAGACCCAGATATCCAGCGCCTCGGAGTAAAGCAGCATGCCGACCACCGCGATGGTGGGCAGCCGGGCGAAGTCGATCGGCATCACCACCGTGGCCGGCGCGATCGACAGCGCGTTGGTGATGCAGAAATGCGCCAGCAGCCCGCCCAGGGCGATGACCACCAGCCAGGGCGCGGTGGTGGCGTCGGGCAGGGCGATATCGCCGTCGTAGCCGGCGGCGACGACGCCGAAGATCAGCTGCAGCAGGGTCAGCCAGAACATGATATTGGCGACGCTGTGGCGCCGGGTCAGCCGCTTGGTCAGCATATTGGTGAAGGCGAAGAACACCGCGGCACCGGCGGCGGCGAAGACGCCGGCGTTCAGCGTATCGGGGCTGGGCCGGGCGACGATCAGGATGCCGGCGAAGCCCACCAGCGCCGACAGCGCCCGGATCGGCGTCAGCCGCTCGCCCAGCACCAGCGGCGACAGCACCACCACCCAGAGCGGCGCGGTGAACTCCAGCGCGAAGACCTGCGCCAGCGGAATCGCGGTGACCGCGAAGAACCACAGGTTCTGACCGGAGAAATGCACCAGATTGCGCAGCACCTGCTGGCCCAGATCGCGGGTGGTGACCTGATGCAGATTGCCGGTCACGGCCAGCACCAGGATCACGATGCCGAAGCCCAGCAGGCTGCGGTACATCATGATTTCGAAGGTATCGAGGGCAAAGCTGACCTCGCGCCCGGCCACCGCCATCGCCGAGAACGAGGCAATGGCGCCGGTCATCCACAGCGCGGCAAGCCCCACACGGGGCGGCGATTGATCCTGCATGACGGGTCTTCTCCCTTGGCCCGCACCGAACCGCCAAAGCCGGGGAAGGTCAAGCGCGTTTCGCCTGAGGGTTGAACGGATGCTGCGACCGGCTGAGCGCGGGGCGCACAGCACGTGAATGCGAAGGATAAAGTGCGGGGTCTAAGATATTGAAAAACAAAACCCCGGCGCGGGGCCGGGGTTCCGTGTTCGGGTCGCGCCCTTACTCCAGCTCGATCGTCCCCGGCGGCTTCGAGGTGCAGTCGTAGAACACCCGGTTGACGCCCTTCACCTCGTTGATGATCCGGGTCGAGGTCTCGCCCAGGAACTCATGGGTGAACGGGTAGTAATCGGCGGTCATGCCGTCGACGGAGGTCACCGCGCGCAGCGCCAGGGCATAGTCGTAGGTGCGCCCGTCGCCCATCACGCCGACGGTGCGCATCGGCAGGATGGCGGCGAAGGCCTGCCAGATCTCGTCATAAAGCCCGTGCTTGCGGATCTGGTCGATATAGACCGCATCGGCCTTGCGCAGGATCTCCAGCTTGTCGCGGGTGATCTCGCCGGGGCAGCGGATCGCCAGGCCCGGTCCGGGGAAGGGATGGCGGCCGATGAAGCTCGCGGGCAGGCCCAGTTCGTGCCCCAGCGCGCGGACCTCGTCCTTGAACAGCTCGCGCAGCGGTTCGACCAGTTTCAGCCCCATCTTCTCGGGCAGGCCGCCGACGTTGTGGTGCGACTTGATCGTCACCGAAGGCCCGCCGGAGAAGGACACCGACTCGATCACGTCGGGATAGAGCGTGCCCTGCGCCAGGAACTCGGCGCCCTCGATCTGGTCGGCGTATTTCTGGAACACGTCGATGAACAGCTTGCCGATGGTCTTGCGCTTGACCTCGGGGTCCGACACGCCCTCGAGCGCGCCGAGGAACAGATCGCTCTCGTCGGCGTGGATCAGGTTCAGGTTGTAGTTCTCGCGGAACATGCTGACGACCTGTTCCGCCTCGCCCAGACGCAGCAGCCCGTGGTCGACGAAGACGCAGGTCAGCTGATCGCCGATCGCCTCGTGCAGCAGGATGCCGGTGACCGAGCTGTCGACGCCGCCGGAGAGCGCGCAGATCACCTTCTTGTCGCCGACCTGCTCGCGGATCTTCTGGATCATCTCCTCGCGGTAGGCGCCCATGGTCCAGTCGCCGGTGAAACCGGCGAGCCTGACGAAGTTCTCGTAGAGCGTGGCGCCGTTGGGTGTGTGGTGCACCTCCGGGTGGAACTGCACCGCGTAGAACCGGCGCGACAGATCGAAGGTGATCGCAAAGGGCGCGCCGGGCGAGGTGCCGTAGACCTCGAAGCCGGGGGCGAGCTTGCTGACGTGATCGCCGTGGCTCATCCAGACCTGTTCGCGCCCCTCCAGGAACCAGCCGCTCAGCAGGTCGATCCGCTGCTCGGCCGGGGTGACATAGGCGCGGCCGAATTCGGCGGTGTGGCTTTCGCCGGCCTCGACCATGCCGCCGAGGTCCTGCATCATCACCTGCTGGCCATAGCAGATCCCCAGGATCGGCACGCCCAGATCGTAGACCGCTTTCGGCGGCCGGGGCGAGCCCGGGCGCACCACCGAATCCGGCCCGCCGGAGAAGATCACGGCCTTGGGCGAGA
>JBFXGQ010000638.1:0-2706 GCA_050177915.1 Pseudodonghicola sp.
GACCTGCGGGCGCTGGCCGCGACGGTGGCCAATTCGCAGCGCGGCGAAAGCGAGTTTCCCACTGCCATGGGCTATGCCCTGGGCTATGGCGCCGGTCTGCTGGCGCGGGGGCCCGACTGCCTTTTCCGCACCCTCGACATGGCCGGCGACGGCGAGAACAACGAAGGCTTTCCGCCGAACCTGGCCTATGCCGCCTTCCCCTTCGACGAGGTGGTGGTGAACGGGCTGGTGGTGGCCGCCACCGATGGCCCCGATCAGGCCGATGTCGCCGCCTATTACCGGAACGAGGTGCTGCACGGCCCCGGCGCCTTTCTGGAAATCGCGGGGGGCTTCGAGGATTACGAACGCGCCATGCGCCGCAAGCTGCTGCGCGAGCTGCGGCCGCGCGCGGTGGGGGCGCTGAAGCCGCCGGCCCCCGCCCTGCCGGAGACGCCGGGGTGATCCGCGCGCTGGCGCTGCTGCTGGGCCTCGCCCTCGGCTCCGCCGCCCGGGCCGACTGCCGGCAGGCGCTGGTGCTGGGGCTCGATGTCTCCGGCTCGGTCGATGCGCAGGAATACCGGCTGCAGCTCGATGGGCTGGCCGCCGCGCTACGCCATCCGGAGGTGGTCGGCGCCCTGCTGGCGCTGCCGCGCGACCCGGTGCGCATCGCCGTCTATGAATGGAGCGGCAGCCGCTATCAGCGCCTGCTGGTCGACTGGACCGACCTGCCCGACGCCGCCGCCATCGCGCGGCTGGCGGATGGGCTGCGCGCCACCGCGCGCGCGCCCGCCCCGCCCGAGACCGCCCTCGGCACCGCGATGCTCCACGGTGCCGCGCTGCTGGAACAGCAGCCGGGATGCTGGCGCCGCACCCTCGATCTGTCGGGCGACGGTCGGCACAATCAGGGGCCGCACCCGCGCGCAGTCAAGGCCGCGCTCGCGTCCCGCGATCTGGTGCTGAACGCCCTTGTCATCGGCGACGACGCGCCGCGCGGCATCGCCGCCCGCGCCGCCCAGTTGGGGGCGCTGACCTCGTATTTCCGGGCCTGGGTGCTGGTCGGACCGGGCGCCTTCGCAGAAACCGCGCCGGGATTCGACGCCTATGAGGCGGCGATGATCCGCAAGCTCAGGCGCGAACTGGAACTGCCGGCGCTGTCACAGCTGCGCCGGCCTCCCGGTCAGTAGATTCAGTAGATATAGCGAATCTGGTCGGTCCAGTAGCGTTCCATCCGCTTCAGGGTCGAGGTCATTTCCTCGATGCCGGTGGCGCTGACCACGCCGCGCTCCTCCATCCCCTCGGCATGGCGGGCAAACAGCGTCGCCACCACGTCGCGGATGTCGCGGCCCTGCTGGGTCAGCCGCACCCGCACCGACCGGCGGTCGATCTCGCAGCGCTGATGGTGCATATAGCCCATCTCGACCAGCTTCTTCAGATTGTAGCTGACGTTGCTGCCCTGATAATAGCCGCGGCTTTTCAACTCGCCGGCGGTCACCTCGTTGTCGCCGATATTGAACAGCAGCAGCCCCTGAACCGCGTTGATCTCCAGCACGCCGATGCGCTCGAACTCGTCCTTGATCACGTCCAGAAGCAGCCGATGCAACCGCTCGACCAGGGCCAGCGATTCCAGATACCCCGCCATGAACCCCTTGCGCGAGGCAAGGCTCATCTGCATTTCCATACTCATCCGTCTTCTCCAACTCGAACTGCTCGGGATCGAGGGTGACGGGAAATAGCGAAAATTCGGTTAAATCCCGAAAGGTCGGCGGGATACGGCGGGATGCGGCGAAATCAGGCCTGAAACGTCTGCGCGATCTCGCCGATCAGCGCGGCGAAGGCCGCCGGCGGCGCCGCCTGACCGGTGACCCATTGATAGAGATCCTGGTCGTTCTCGTTCAACAGCGCCTCGTAGAGATCCAGCGTCGCCGGATCCATCGCCACCAGCCGGCGGTCGGCGAAGGCTGACAGGATCAGGTCCATCTCCTTGATGCCGCGGCGCATCGACCGCATTTTCAGCCGCTTGATGCGGATCTCCAGCGTTTCGCTCATTCCTGTTCCCGTTCCACAAGGGTCTTCAGTTTCTTTTCGACCCGCGCCGCCCGCTCGGCCAGGGCGCGCATCTCCTTGTGCAGGGCGCGCACCTCGGCCAGCAGCGGCTTCAGATCGCGGTCCCCGGCCTCGACCTCGCCCGCCGGCGCGGTCATGCCATCGCCCTCGCCGGTCAGCAACCACATGATCGAGACATTGAGCAGCCCGGCCATCATCGACAGCTTGTTCGCCCGCGGCTCGGACAGATCCTGTTCCCAGGCCTGCACGGTGGATTTCTTGACGCCCAGCCGCCGCGCCAGCTGCGCCTCGGTCATGCCGGCAGCCTCGCGCGCGCCCGCAACCCGGTCACCGAATGTGGCCGCTTCGGGCCCGAACCAGTCGTTTTCCGTGCCGGTCATGCGTCTCTCCCTCAGATTAATCTGGCGCGGGTTGATCGCCTTTCGGCGGCACCCTATGACAGTCACGCACAACATACAAACCGAGGCCTGCCATGAGTTTCCTCTCAACGACTCTCTCCCGCGTCAAACCGTCCCCGACGGTGGCGGTCACGACCCTCGCGGCAGAGCTCAAGGCCGCCGGCCGCGACGTGATCGGCCTGGGCGCGGGCGAGCCGGATTTCGACACCCCCGACAACATCAAAGCCGCCGCCATCGCCGCGATCCAGGCCGGCAAGACCAAATA
>JBFXGQ010000639.1:0-2696 GCA_050177915.1 Pseudodonghicola sp.
TCCCCGTGTCCGCCATCTGCCAGGGGGCAATTACCCGCCGGAACAGATGATCCGCCGTGCGCCACTGATCTGCCAGAGGATAGACAAAGGCCCCGCCGCCATGGACAGCTTGCAACCAGCGATCATCGGACACCTGCGCCGGATCGGGTGCCAGCACATGAAAGATCGGCGCCGGCACGGGGCGCTGCGCGCGCGGGCGTTCGGCCATATGCCGCCACAGCCGCCCGGCCCGCTGCACCAGCGCCGCCAGATCGCTGATCATCACGTCGAAATCGAGCGAAGATTCAAGAACCTGGGTTCCGACCGGCGCCCGCCCCGCGCGCCCCTTGCCGTCCTTGCCGAACCGCTCTCGCACCGCGGCCTCGATCTGCTTGCGATCGCCAAGCGCAAAGCGGGCGTGCAGCAGATCTACCGTGATCCCCGCGGCCTTAAACGCCTGACCTGCCGCGATCGCGTCATCCACCGAATTGCGCACCCAACCTTGCCGGCGACGATCAAGATACACCGACGCAAGTCCACGGTTTCCGATCGTTCTCTCCCAACACCCTGTTTCTCGGAAATGCGACCGATGGCAATCATGTGGTTGACGAATTCTCGGATGTGTTTTCACAGTTCCAAGAACAAGCACCTGTCAGTCGCGGGAGCGGTGTCATTTGCCGCGTCAACGAATTTACCTCGTGCGTCGGTGTCTGGTATGAAAACGCGACTGCGTGATATCGTCGAAGCAATACATCGAAAAAGGTTATAAGCGAATGCGATATCGTACTGAAATAGATGGTTTGCGCGCGATTGCGGTGTGGCTGGTCCTGCTCTTCCATTTTCTTCCTGAAACGGTGCCACTCGGATTTCTGGGTGTCGACCTGTTCTTCGCAATTTCGGGCTATGTCATTACGGGACAGCTGCTGGGGCAAATGGATCAAGGGAGGTTCAGTTTCCGCGCATTCTACGCGCGCCGCATCAAACGTATCCTGCCCCTCTCCTTTGTGGTCGTGTCTGTCACCATGATCGCCGGAGCGGCCATCTTGCTGCATGCGGATTTTGTCGGCCTGACCAAGTCCGCTTTCGCTTCGTCGACCTTCTGGGCCAACATATTTTTCTGGCGCGATGGCGGATATTTCGGCGGCAGCGACAAACTGAAGCCTCTGCTTCACATGTGGTCGCTATCGGTTGAAGAACAATTCTACGTGGTCTTCCCATTGGTCCTATGGCTGGTGCTCGGGGTTGCCAAGTGGGGTGAAAAGGCGATTCTTTCCGTATTCTTTGTTTTGAGCGGACTGAGCCTCGGGGCTTATTTGGCTTTCATTCAAATCGGTGGAAACAATCCCGCATTCTTCTTGATGCCCACACGTGCCTGGCAGTTCGGTGCAGGCGCACTCGCCGTGTTTGTGGTGCAAATCGGCCGGATCAGGCATAACGCCATTGTGGCGGCGGTTGGCCTGATTGGCATCTTCGTCTCGGTTTTCTCTGATTGGACCTGGGCGTGGAACGAGATTCTCATTACGGCGGCCGCGATGACCTACCTCGTTTTCGCCTCGGGGAAAGCCGCCGCGGACAGGGCGCTTTCGGGGACTGTCATGCGATACCTTGGCGCGCGGTCGTTCTCACTTTACCTGTGGCATTGGCCGATCGTGGCGTATCTGGGATATTCCTTTGTCGACCAGATCCCAGCGGCAGCCATCGCGGCCGGGATTGTCTTGTGTTTCCTCCTCTCCGAGGTGAGCTATCGCGTAATCGAGCGCCGATTTCGCTATGAGTATCCGCTGTCTCGCTCACTTGCCCTCATCATTGTCAGCAGTGCCATTATGGCCGCCGTGTTCGTTTTCGGGAATCGTGCGAGACCCGATGATCTGGCAAATCGCTTCGCCTCCCAGATTCAAACCAACTTCCGCTGCTCCTTGACCGACTACGTACCGTTTGGCGCATCCAGAGCTTGCATCCTTTCACCGTTTGGTGACGGGCAGAATTTTGCGATTCTCGGTAATTCCCATGCGCAGATGTATGCACCTGTGATCGCCGACGCAGTCGCCAAGAACGCGGCCGGCCTCATGGTCGTGCCGCTCAACGGCTGCCCGCCGACGGTCAGCATAAACATCTCTGAAAGCTGCCTTCGCGCGGCGAAGATCAATTTCGATGCCGTGCGGAATGATGACCGGATATCAACCGTCATCATCGGCACGACCTATACAGATCCAGAATATGTGACACAAGCGGGTGACGTGCTGCGCCCCCAGCAATCGGGTCCATTTGCCGAATCCTTGATCGCCCTGGTGGATCAGCTCGAGATGTCCGGAAAGACGGTTTTCATGATCGGCCCGATTCCGCACCCGGGTTTTGACATCGCGAGCGACGTCGCGAGAAAGCTGAAATTCGGACAACTGACGGAGGCCGAGGCGCAGACGCTGCTTACGTCGCCGCTAAGTGCGTTCGACGAACGTTTCAAGGGCGCGATCACGCCTCTGTCGAGGAGACTGGGCGAACATCTGATCCTGCCGCACGAAGGACTATGTGACCAGAAAGTGTGCCGTCTCGCCGATGCAGATGGCAGCTATTTCGCGGATTCCAACCACCTCGGCACGCTGGGTTTGGAAAAAGTGCGCGGCGCCTTCGGTGGCATTGTCGCATTCGCGCAGCCCGGTAGAGGAGCTTTGTCCGTGGTGACGTCAGGCGTGGCAGATCAGGAAGGCGCAGTGCAGTCA
>JBFXGQ010000640.1:0-2690 GCA_050177915.1 Pseudodonghicola sp.
GCGGTGACCTCGGTCGCCGGGACCGGTCAGGTGCTGGGGTATGAGGGCGATCACCTGACGCTGACCCAGCGCGACCGGATGGAGGATTTTCTCGATCCGCGGACCATGGTGGACTTCGCCCCGGCGACGATGCGTCAGCGGATGCGCAAGTCCCCGGCCGAGATCGCGCTGATCCGCGCCGGCGCGCAGGTGGCCGATGTCGGCGGCTACGCCATCCGCGAGGCGGTGAAGGAGGGCGCGCGCGAGATCGACGTCGCCATGGCCGGCCGCGACGCGATGGAGCTGGAGATCGCGCGCCGGTTCCCCGACGCGGAATACCGCGACACCTGGGTCTGGTTCCAGTCCGGCCTGAACACCGACGGCGCCCATAATCCGGTGACCGGCCGGGTGCTGCAGCGCGGCGATATCCTCAGCCTCAACACCTTTCCGATGATCTCGGGCTATTACACCGCGCTGGAACGCACCATGTTTCTGGGCGAGGTCGATGCCGCCAGCCTGAAGATCTGGAAGGCCAATCTCGCCGCCCATGACTACGGCATGTCGCTGCTGAAACCCGGCGTCAGCTGCGCCGAGGTCACCCGGGCGATCAATGGCTTTTTCGCCGAACGCGACCTGCTGCAATACCGCAGCTTCGGCTACGGTCATTCCTTCGGTCTGCTCAGCCATTACTACGGCCGCGAGGCGGGGCTCGAGCTGCGCGAGGACATCGACACCGTGCTGGAGCCCGGCATGGTGATCAGCATGGAGCCGATGCTGACCATCCCGCAGGGCCAGCCCGGCGCCGGCGGATATCGGGAGCATGACATTCTGGTGATCACCGAAAAGGGCGCCGAGAACATCACCGGCTACCCCTATGGGCCGGGGTTCAACGTGGTGGACTAGCCTTTCCGGGCCGATGCAGGTGGGGGCCGAGCGAGTTGCGCATCTTCGTGCCGGTGGCGATCCGTGCGCTCCTGCAAACCCGGGTGCCGGGGCGGCGGGATTCAAACGGCTCGCGTTCGACGCCTGGCGCCCCTTTGCGACGGTCCGCGCAGCGCGTTCTGCGCCGGTCGCTGCAAACCGGCTTGTATAGATCGTATTTTCTGAATATGTCTTTGTGGTCGGCGCGGTCTGCCCTGAGCCTGCAGGTGGCCGCACGACGCCGGGTGCGCCGGGCGAGGAGGCGTCCGGAACCGGCCAGACAGGGCGCTGACCCAGTGAGGAGACACGCGATGGAAATCAAGAAAATCACCGATGGCCTCTCGGTCAGTCCGCAGATCGCGGTGGCCGATATCGCCGCCATCAAGGCGGCGGGCTTTCGGGCCGTCATCTGCAACCGCCCCGATGCCGAGGCGGCCGACCAGCCGAGCCACGAGGAGATCGAGACGGCGGCTGCCGCCGCCGGGCTGGAGTTCCGCTTTCTGCCGGTGACCCCCGGCATCGTCACCGACGAGACCGCCGCCGCCTTTGGCACCGCGCTGACCGAACTGCCCGGGCCGGTTCTGGCCTATTGCCGCACCGGCACCCGGTCGACCACGCTGTGGTCGCTGAGCGAGGCGCCGCGCCGGCCGCTGCCGGCAATCCTGGCCGCCGCCAAGGCCGCCGGATATGACATGAACGGCGTCGCCCGCCGCATCGCCAATGGCGGCAAGACCCCCACCGATACCGGCGACGCCAAGTTCGAGGTGGTGATCGTCGGCGCCGGTGCCGGCGGCATCGCGGTGGCTGCCAGCCTCAAGGCGCGCAAGCCGGGGCTTGAGATCGCGCTGATCGACCCCGCCGATATCCACTATTACCAGCCCGGCTGGACCATGGTCGGCGGCGGCATCTTCACCCCGGAGCAGACCGCCAAGACCATGGGCAGCCTGATCCCCAAGGGGGTGCACTGGATCAAATCCGCTGTCGCCGCCTTCGAGCCCAAGGACAATGCCGTGGTGCTGGACGGCTGCCGGGTGGTGAAATACGACCGGCTGATCGTCTGCCCGGGGCTGAAGCTGGACTGGGCCGCGGTCGAGGGGCTGGAGGAGACGCTGGGCCGCAACGGCGTCACCTCGAACTATCGCTACGACCTTGCGCCCTATACCTGGGAGTTGGTGCAGGGGATGTCCTCGGGGCGGGCGATCTTCACCCAGCCGGCGATGCCGATCAAATGCGCCGGCGCGCCGCAGAAGGCGATGTACCTGTCGGGCGACGCCTGGTTCCGCCGCGGCGTGCTGAAGAATATCGACATCAACTTCAACAACGCCGGCGGTGTGCTGTTCGGGGTCAAGGACTATGTCCCGGCGCTGGAGCAGTACATCGAGAAATATGGCGTCACGCTGAACTTCTTCCACAATCTGGTCGCGGTGGACGGGCCGGCGAAAAAGGCGACCTTCCGCGTCGCCAAGCCCGATACCGAACCACAGACGGTGGAGATGGAGTTCGACATGATGCATGTCTGCCCGCCGCAGGTGGCGCCGGACTTCATCCGGGTGTCGCCGCTGGCCGATGCCGCCGGCTGGGTCGATGTGGATCAGGCCACGCTGCGCCACAAGACCTATGACAACGTCTGGTCGCTGGGCGACGTGATGAACGCCCCCAATGCCAAGACCGCGGCGGCGGCGCGCATCCAGGCCCCCGTGGTGGCCGAGAACGTGGTGGCCGACATCGACGGCAAGTCGCCGGTGGCGCAATACGACGGCTACGGCTCCTGCCCGCTGACGGTGGAGCGC
>JBFXGQ010000641.1:0-2690 GCA_050177915.1 Pseudodonghicola sp.
TGAAGACCGACGGGAACCCCGCGATCACGATCAGCATGGCGTTGCGGAACACATGGCCATAGAGCACCTTGCGTTCGGACAGCCCCTTGGCGCGGGCGGTCATCACGTAGTGTTTCTTGATCTCGTCGAGAAAGCTGTTCTTGGTCAGCAGCGTCAGCGTGGCGAAGGCCGAGATGGTCGAGGCCACCACCGGCAGGGCGATATGCCAGAAATAGTCGCCGATCTTGCCCAGCAGGCTCAGGTCCTGCCAGTTGTCCGAGGTCAGCCCGCGCAGCGGGAACACCTGCCAGTAGGAGCCGCCGGCGAAGAGCACCAGCAACAGGATGGCGAAGAGGAAACCGGGGATCGCATAGGCCACGATGATCAGCCCGCTGGTCCAGGTGTCGAAACTGGTGCCGTCCTGCACCGCCTTGCGGATGCCCAGCGGGATCGACACCAGATAGGCGATGATGGTGGACCACAGGCCAAGGCTGATCGACACCGGCATCTTCTCCACCACCAGGTCGATCACCCCGATCGAGCGGAAATAGCTCTGCCCGAAGTCCAGCCGCATGTAGTTCCACATCATGTTGAGGAAGCGTTCCAGCGGCGGCTTGTCGAAACCGAATTCCTTCTCGAGCTCGGCGATGAACTCGGGCGGCAGGCCACGGGCGCCGACATAGCGTTCGTTGCCGCTGGCCTGGGTCTTCACGTCGGCGCCGCCGCCGGCGAAGCCCTCGAACACATCGCCGCCGCCTTCCATCTGGGCGATGATCTGTTCGACCGGGCCACCGGGGACGAATTGCACCAGCACGAAGTTGATCACCATGATGCCCAGCAGCGTCGGGATCACCAGCAGCAGGCGGCGGAGGATATAGGCTCCCATCGGGGCGGCAGACCTCTTGTCGTTAGCGCAGCGCGCCGGAGGATTTCAGCGCGGCGGCCTTGTCGGCGTTGATCCACCAAAGATCCTCGACCCCCAGCGCATAGGGCGGAAGCTCGGGATACTCATACATGTCCCAATAGGCCACCCAGTATTTGCCCAGATACCAGGTCGGCACCATGAAGCGTTTCGACCGCAGCACCCGGTCCAGCGCGCGGGTGCTCGCCTCCAGCTCGTCCCACTGGCGCGCGGCGACGATCTTGTCGATCAGCGCCTCGATATCCGGGCCGTGGATGCCCGAGGGGTTGAACACGCTATAGGCCGCCGCCTCGGTGCCGTATTGCTGATAGAGCTCCGTCGACGGCTCAAGCGAGCTGAGGTAGGCGGCGAAGATCATGTCGAAATCGCGCTCGCGCCGGCGCAGGGTGAATTGCGCGTCGTCGATGCGGTTGTAGCTGGCGTCGATCCCCATGGTGCGCAGGTTTTCGACGAAGGGCATCACCAGACGATCCATCACCGGATCGTCGGAAAGGAATTCGATCTTCAGCACCTGACCGGCGGCATCGCGGCGCAGCCCGTCGGTATCCACCGCCCAGCCGGCCGCGTCCAGCAGCTTCATCGCCGCGCGCAGGTTCTTGCGGTCGTTGGGCCGGTCGGCGCGGCTGTCATGCGCCATCACCGGCTCGGAGGTCAGGAGCGCGGGGTCGAGCGTGTCGCCCAGGCTCTCCAGCACCGCGCGCTCGCGCCCTTCGGGCAGGCCCCTGGCCTCCAGCGGGCTGTTCTGCCAGAAGGAAGAGCGATGCTGGAACAGCCCGTATTGCAGGCTGTCGTTGGTCCATTCGAAATTGAACGCCAGTTGCACCGCCTCGCGCACGCGGATGTCCTGAAACTGCGGCCGGTCCATGTTCATCACAAAGCCGGCGCTGTTCGGGACATTGCCGTTCTCCAGCTCTCGCCGCACGATCCAGCCCTTGTCGAGGGCCGGGAAATCATAGGCCGAGGCCCAGCTTTTCGAATTGTTCTCCTGCCGGAAGGTGACCTCGCCGGCCTTGAAAGCCTCCAGCGCCGCGATGGAATCAGAGAAATACTCGACCCGGATGGTGTCGAAATTGTTGCGGCCGACGTTCACGTTGACATGGTCGCCCCAATAGTCCGGGTTGCGGCGATAGACCACGCGGCGGTTGATGTCGTAGCTGTCCAGCACATAGGGACCCGAGCCGATGCCCGGCTCCATCCGCGGCTTGTCGATGCGACGGTTTTCCGGATCGGCCATGAACCACTTCTTGGAGAACACCGAGGTGCCGCCGACCTGGGTGATCATCGCCCGGCGCGGGAAGCCCTCGGCGAAATAGAACTTCACCCGGTGCGGCCCCAGCGCCTCGGCCTTGGGGATGCGCTGGCGCACCGCCTCGGCATAGGATTTCAGCCCCTGCTCCAGCAGGATCTCATGCGAGAATACCACATCCTCGGCGGTGACCGGGCTGCCGTCCGAGAACCGCGCCTCGGGGCGCAGGTTGAAGATCACCCAATCCTGGCTTTCAGGATATTCCAGACTTTCCGCCAGCAGCCCGTAATAGGCGCCCGGTTCGTCGTAGGAGGGATAGAGCAGCGATTCATACTGATCGGCCGAGCGCGCCGCGGCACGACCCTGACGGGTGAAGGGGTTGAAGTTGTCGAACGTCCCCTGCGCGGCATAGGACAGCTCTCCGCCCTTCGGCGCATCGGGGTTCACATAGTCGAAATGGGCGAAACCTTCGTGGTATTTCAGCGCACCGAACTCGGAGAACCCGTAGCTCTTGATGATCTTCTCTTCCTCGGCCGCCAGCAG
>JBFXGQ010000642.1:0-2688 GCA_050177915.1 Pseudodonghicola sp.
GTGATGGCGGATCATTTTCATGCGCTGGTGGCGCTGAAAAGGGGAGATGGGGCGTTGGGGAATGTGATCGGCGCATTCAAATCGCTCGTCGTGCATGAGGTTATTGCGGGGGTGAAGGCGGGGCGCTTTGCGCCTTTCCCGGGCAAGATTTGGCATCGCAATTATTACGAGACCATTGTCCGCACACCGGACGCGGCGAAGAAGATTGCCGACTATATCCGCATGAATCCATGGCGGTGTGTCACGGAGTTCGGCGACGGCTTGCGGGGCATGGGCAATCCGGCGTTGTGGAATCTGGACAAACTGGGCGTTCTGTGCAGCCGGAATGCGCCGCGTCCGAAGAGTCTCCCCGCTGCCGCCGTTTATTTGGGGGGATTTCACTCGCCGGTGGAGAGGGAGATTTTTGGCCGGTTGCTGGAGTTGAAAAAACCGCTGATCTAGTGTCCCGCGTGGGGGCTGGATCGCACAGCCTATGCGCCGGGCGTGCGCGACGCGCTGGAACAGAACCGGATGCTCATTCTCGAAATGCGCAACCGCGACGGAGATCTCGCCGCTGCCGAAGCCCGCAACCGGTTTGTCATCCAGCATGCCGACCGGCTTTGGATCCCACATCTCACGTCCGGGGGGATGCTCGACCGGCTTCTGGCGGCAGAAGCGGCACAGGGCAGAAGCATCAACACGTTCACTTCCTGAACGACGTGTCCAGACCCGCCGGGTGGAAACAGGGAAGCTTACAGCCTGGTGTGGCGGTCGGCGATGGCGTCGGCGAGGGCTTCGAGCTGCAGATAGGTTTCCGCGCGGGGATCGCCGCGGCAGATGACCGGATCGAGCAGTTCGACCTTGAGGTTGGGGATGAGGGCGGCGACCTGCTCGACGACCTTGGTGCTCCAGCCGTAGGACCCGATGATCGAGGCGAAGCGCACCTTGGGGCGGATGGCGTTGGCGAGGTGGGCCGCATAGTGCGCGGCGGGATGGGGCCCCACGTGAACCGTGGAGGTGCCCAGCACCAGCGTGGCGGCATCCACCAGGGACATCGCCAGCTTGCCGATGTCGGTGACCACCAGGTCGAAGAGGTGGACCTTGACGCCCCGTGCCACGAGGGCATCGAGCAGGGCGTGCGCCATTTTCTGCGTGCTGCCGTGCATGGAGACATAGGGCAGGACGACTTCGTTCTTCACGGCGTCGGAGGCCCAGTCCCGGTAGGCGTCCAGAATGAACTGCGGCTGGTCGTACACCGGCCCGTGGCTGGGGGCGATCATGCCGATGTCCCTGGCGAGCACCTTGTCGAGGTTGCGCCGGATGGGCTGGCGGAAGGGCATCATGATTTCGGCGTAGTAGCGCTTGGCGGCCTCGAGGGTGGCGGCGGGATCCGTGACATACAGGTCGGAGGTGGCCAGGTGCGAACCGAAGAAATCGCAGGAGAAGAGAATGCGGTCTTCGGGCAGCCAGGTGGACATGGTTTCGGGCCAGTGGACCCAGGGGGTATAGAGGAATTCAAGGGTTTTGCCGCCGAGGTCGAGGGTTTCGCCGTCGGCGACGGTCTGAAAGACCTCCTCGGGGAGCTGCAGCAGGTCGATCAGCATGTCGCGGCACTTGGGGTTGGTGACGACCTTGGCGCCGGGATATTTTTCCAGCACGAACGGGATGGAGCCGGAGTGGTCCTGTTCGGCGTGCTGCGAGACGATGTAATCCACCCGTTCGACATCGTCGAGCTGGGCTTTCAGCACCTCCCACTGGTCGGGGTCCGCGGTGTCGATCAGGGCGGTTTTATCCTTTCCGCGCACGAGATAGGCGTTGTAGCTGGTGCCGTCGGGCAGAGGAATCAGCGAGTCAAACAGCCGCCGGTTCCAGTCGGCGGCGCCGAGAAAGTCCACTCCATCCACTATTTTCCTGCTTTTCATCGCGATCTCCTTGGCAAAGGGCGCCTGCTGTCGGCCCGAAGATGACGCCGGGCCGTGCGATATCCATACCATGTCGCGGCGAAACTGCAAGTCGCCGGCCGGGATCGGTTGCCGGGCGTTCCGCGCGAATGGTTGAAAGAATGGGGCGGGGGATGGTACAAGGGCGGACATGAAATGCCCCGCGCGGGGCGGAAAAGAGTTGGATTCATGGCGATGAAATTTTCGGAGAACGCGGACCGGATGGATGTCCGGTACGTGGCGGGGCTGGCGCGGATCGCGCTGTCGGACGAGGAAACAACGGAGTTGCAGGGGCAGCTCGACGACATCCTGGCGTTCGTGGGCGAGTTGAAGGCGCTGGATGTGGAGGGGGTGGAGGTCACGGACGTGGCGGGCGAGGCGCAGAACGCCATGCGGGAAGACGAACCGCAGGCCGGCCTGCCGCGGGAAGCGGCGCTTGCGAACGCGCCGCTGGCGCGCCACGGGCATATCGCGGTGCCGAAGGTGATCGAATGAGCGCGGACCTGTGCGAACTGGGCTTTCTGGAGGCGGCGGACGCGCTGGCAAAAGGGGAAACCACATCGGCGGAGCTGACGGCGGCGCTGCTGGCGCGGTCGGAACAGCTGGAGCCCGCGCTGAATGCGCTGACCTGGCGGGATGCGGAGGCGGTGAAGGCCGCCGCAACGGCGGCGGATGAAGCGCGCGCGGCGGGGGACGAACGCCCGCTGCTGGGCGTGCCGATCGCGATCAAGGACCTGCTGAACGTGCAGGGCCAGCCGTGCACGGCGGG
>JBFXGQ010000643.1:0-2678 GCA_050177915.1 Pseudodonghicola sp.
AGATAGATGTGACGCACGGCGGCATAGAGGCTGGTTCCCGAGGTGGCGGTGCGCTCGAAAGTATCGAGAACCAGCTTGTGCAGCAGCGCCGTCATGGCGACGCGCGGATTCTCGGCAAGCGCATTGCGCAACGCCAGCGTCCGCCAGGCGGTCAGGTCGGTCACCAGCCGCTCGGGCAGCGGCTTGACGGCATCGTCCTCCTCTTCATCGCCGTCCGGGACCGGCTCGCCGCCGACGGTGATAACCGCGCGCTGCACCGCATCGGGATCGGACGGGTCGGCACCTTCGCCCGCATCCTCACCATCGACGCTCTCGGGTTGTTCGTCCTCGGGGCGGACATAACCGGGACTGACGATCAACTCGCCATCGCGGTCGATGCTGACGAAAACACCGGCACGGGCGATGTCTTCCGGCGCGAAGGTGACGGGCCGGTTCTCGAAGCCTTCCAACTCGGCTTCGATCTCCCCGAGCCGCTGGTCGATCTCATCGGGCAGGTCGTCGGCTTCTGCATACTGCGCTTCGAGTTCGTCATACTCGTCGCGCAGCGCCTCGCGGGCGGTGCGCTCCTCGTCGGTCAGTTCCTGGGTCACGCCGACCAGCCTGCGCAGGCCGTTGGAGTAGCCGTAGGGAAGCTCGACCGCCGCGTCGATCCACTTCCAGCCCTGACCGGCGGTCTCGTCGGCGACGGCGCGCAGCTTCTCGTCAACCAGGCGGTCGAGCAGCGTGACGTCCTGCAACCAACCGCCGTTCTCGTCGGAGAAGAGATCGCGCAGCACCGGGCCGCCCGCCGCCTCATAGGCGTCGATGCCGATGAAGCGGGCGCGCTTGTCGGCAGCCGGAACCGTGGTCTCGGTCAGCAGGCTGCGGATGTGCCAGGGCTCTTTCTGCCACGACGTGCTGATCCGCTCCCAGACCTGCTGCTGGCGCTCGTGGTCGGGATTGACGGTGAAGGCTTCCAGCATCGCCAGCGTCATCTCATTCCGCGCATAGGCGTCGTGCAGCGCCGGCGCGACCGTCGCGAGACGAAGGCGCTGCATGATGTAGCGCGGCGTGGTCCGCCAGGCGTCGGCGATCTCCTCCTTCGACATGCCCATGTCGAACATCCGCTTGAACGCCTTGAACTGGTCGAGCGGATGCAGGGCGAGGCGCAGCAGGTTCTCGGCCAGCGAGTCGTCGACTGCCGAGGTCTTGGCATCGGCCTTCTTGACGATGCAGGGGACGAGGCCATCGGCCGGGAAGCGACCGGCTTCGACGAGGCGCGCGATGGACCTGTAGCGGCGGCCGCCGGCCGGGGTCTCGAAATCGCCGGTCTCAACGCCGTCCGCGTCGAGGATGGCGCGGACATTGAGGCCCTGCACGAGATCCTCGCGCCGGTCGATGTCATGGGTAAGTTCGTCCAGACCCGCCTCGACGTCAGTCTCGCGAACATTGCTGTCCGACAGCCTGATCCGGTTGAACGGAATGTCGCGCGCCCGTGAAAAGACGATCATCGGGGCGACGGGCTTCTTCCTGGCAGCTTTGGCCATGGTGATTTCTCCGCGACGGGCGGCCGGGAGCCACTCTCTCGACCTCCAACCCGTCACGAAGCGAAGCGCCGCCCTCTTCCTCTGAAGAGTGCGACGCCAGGCCACAAAGCCGGCAACCGGAAATCAGGATTCCCGGCTTTCCGTATCTGTGGATGTGCGGGTGAATGCCGCACCGGCGCGGTAGAGGGCTCGTTCCGCCGCCTGGATGCTGCCGGTTTCCCACGCAGCCTCCGCCCAGACCGAGATCGGGAAATCCCCGGTGAAGAGCAGATCCCGCTCGATCCCCATGCCGAAGGGCAACCGGACCCCACGCAGCTCTTCCAGGCTCCACGAGCCGAGTTCGGGGTAGCCGATATCGGCCAGGCCGAACATGATGTCGCCGCCCTGATCCAGCTCGGTGGCGAGCCAGACGCCCTCGCCAAACGGATTGAAGAATTTCACGACGGGGACGTGATCGGCACCGCGATGCCGACCATTGGCGAGGAGCTGCGCGCGCTGTGTACGGGTCAGGAGGATCATGCCGCCACCCTCCGCTCGGTCGAGGCCGCAACCGTTTCAGCGCCGTCCTCGTCGGGCAGATGCGCCAGCAGCCAGTCGGCCGCCTTACTGGCCTGTGAGGCCGCGCGGACAATGGCGCGGTTATCCTCGCGCAGCACCTCCAGCCAGGAGCCGATGTAGTCGGCATGGCGCACGGTCGGCACGATGCCGAGCGAGGCGCAGCAGAAGGCCGCGTTCATCTCAGCCACCAGCTCCTCGAAGGCGTATTTCTTCGTGCCGAAGCTGCCCGAAAAATCCCGCCCCAGGCGCGAGGCATGGCCTGTGGCGTGACCCATCTCGTGGAGCGCCGTCCTGTGCCAGTTGATCGGTTCGAAATAGGCGGCCGGTGGCGGCACCTGGACATAGTCGAGCGCCGGAACATAGAAGGCGCGATCCCCGCCGATGCGGAAATCGATACCAGTGGCACAGATCAGCGCCTCGACCCTCGGCTCGATCATGCCTGGCGGTGGTGGTGGTGCCTCGACAGCGATGTCCTCGGGCAAGCCTTCGCATTGCGCCGCGTTGAACACGGTGAAACGCTTCAGGAACGGAATGCTGCCTGCTTCTTCTCCCGCCTCCTGAGCGCGGCGCTTCTCGTCCTCCGGCGTGAAACGG
>JBFXGQ010000644.1:0-2677 GCA_050177915.1 Pseudodonghicola sp.
AAGGCATCACGAATAGCACGCCCGGTATCAGGACCAATCGATCAGAACTCGACCTGTCACTGACATTTGATGTGGAGCCGCTCGCGGGGACAACTCACCGACTGCCCGCTACAGCTTGGGCACTGGAATAACCGCGGATGATATCCTGCTGCCTGAGCTTCGAGCGAAAGGATGCAGAATTGTCCAGCGACGCCCGAGGCTATCTTCGAGTACGTCGCGGGCCCCCTACACCCCCGTGCAAACAGGCGTCGTCGTCGCGGCCTCGACAAGTCTCGCTCCATTTCCAAGCGAGATATCTTGCAGCCATACTTACGGGATGTCTGCGCAGACCGCTGCGCGCCCCTCTTCGTGCGGCTCAGGCCAGCTTCACCAACATCTTCCCAGTATTCTCGCCCGCAAAGAGACCGAGAAACGCATCCGGCGCCTGTTCCAGGCCGTTCCGGACGGTCTGAAAAAATTCGAAGTCGCCCGCCCTATGCCAATTCAGCAGTTCTTTCAGAAACTGTTCCTGCTTGCCCATATGGTTGAAGGTCACAAACCCCTCCATCCGAAGGCTCTTGGTGATGGCCAGATAGAAGTTCTTCGGAGGTGTCGGAACCGCGACGGACCCATAGCCGGATATCATCCCACACAGAACAATCCGGGCAGACCTGCGGGCACATTCCAGCGCCGCCTCCAAATGCGCGCCGCCGACATTGTCGAAATAGACATCTATCCCCTTGGGGGCAGCACCCCGCAGCGCCTGGGCCAGATCGGGCGTGGATTTGTAGTCGATGACAGCGTCCACGCCAACCTGTTCGCTCAGAAACCGGGTCTTCTGCGCGCCACCGGCCGAAGCGATGACCCTCGCGCCCTTGAGCTTCGCAATCTGGCACGCCGCCAGCCCGACCGAGCCCGCCGCGCCGGATATGAAAACGGTCTCGCCCGCCTGCAACCGCCCGATTTCCATCAGACCAACATAGGCGGTCAGCCCCGTCAGCCCTGCGGCCCCAAGAAAGGTCTCGGGCGGCAATCCGATGGCGGGCAATCTGCGCAGATGCGCCTTTGGGGCGTTGAACCCCTCGCGCCAGCCATAGGTACTCAAAACCAGATCGCCCGGGCGGAACTCGGCACAGCCCGAGGCAATGACTTCCCCAACGGCTTCGCCTTCAAGAGGCGCCTCAAGCTCATAAGGGGGAAGGTAGCCTTTGATCCCCTGCATGCGCGGCAGCATATAGGGGTCGACCGTCAACCACAGGTTCCTAACCTGAACCTCCCCCTCAGCAGGGGCTGGACGGGAGACCGTGGCGATCTGAAAGTCCTCTGCCGAGGGAAGGCCGACAGGACGGAAGGTCAGATGGATCTCTCGAAAGTCCATGATGATTTTCCTGTGAAGTTTGCGAGGACAGAAGTGTCGTGGTCCGCCTTGCCCGAAAGGCGACTGGTCACAACCCGGTCAGCCCACCGCTGCACATCAGCGTCTGACCACTGACATAGTCGGATTCTGGAATGCAGAACAAATAAACCGCCCCGGCGGCATCTGCCGCGTCGCCGATATGGCCAAGCGGGATCGAGGCCGCGACCGCAGAGGTCAGGGCCGGGTCAGCCCCCAGTCGGACCTCGTGCCCCTCGATCGTCGCGCTCTCCTGTTCGCCCTCGCCAAGCAACAGCCGTGTCCGGATCGGTCCGTAGGCAACGCAATTCACCGTGGTGCCCAGTCGCCCCCATTCCTTGGCCAGCGCCATGGTCATGCCGACGACACCGGCCTTTGCCGTCGAATAGTTCACGTGCCCGACATGGCCGAACAGCCCCGACATGGACGAGATGTTTACCACCTTGCGGACCCGCCGCGCCGTCCCCTCCTCCCGGGACAGGGCGCGGATCACCGGTTGCGCCGCCCGCAGAATTCGGAAGGGGCCGCTCAGGTGAACGTCGAGCATGGCTGTCCATTGCTCGTCGCTCATGTTCTGGATGACGCTGTCCCAGTTATAGCCAGCGTTGTTGACGATGATATCCAGGCCGCCGAAATGCTCGGTTGCGCAATTGATGAAGCGGGGGGCGAATTCCGGATCGGTGACGCTGCCGCTGCAGGCCATGGCGATCCCGCCAATCGCCCGGATTTCGGAGACAGTGCTCTCGGCATGCTCCGGATCCAGGTCGTTGACGACGATCCGCGCGCCTTCGGAGGCAAGTTTCAGAGCGATGGCCTGACCGATGCCGCGCCCCGCGCCGGTGATCAGGGCAACCTTCCCATCGAGTTTCCGTTGCATGAGGTGGTGTCCTTTCTTCTGTCCGCCACATTCGGCGGCGCCGGATTCTGGTTTTCTCGAAGCTGGGACTAGGCGCCGGTGAACCGCGGTGGCCGTCGCTCGACAAAGGCGGCAACACCTTCCCTGAGATCCGCGCTGGCAAAGGCACGCGCCTGCATCTCGGCTTCGCAATCCAACGTGGCCGGCAGAGAGGCGGACCAGGCGTCATCGAGCTGACGACGGATCAACGAAAGCGCCTGGGCGGGGCCCGCCGCCAAGCGCTCGGCCACTGTCATGGCCTCGGCGAACAGATCCTCAGGCGCCACGGCCTTCCAGAGCAGCCCGGCGTCCTGCGCCTCGGTCGCGCCCAAAGGCTCGCCAAGCAGCGCCATCGCCCGCGTCCGCGCGGCGCCGATCGAGCGCGGAAGCAAAGCGGACGTGCCCGCATC
>JBFXGQ010000645.1:0-2653 GCA_050177915.1 Pseudodonghicola sp.
TGCGCAACATGCTGACCGATGTCACCGGCAACACCCACCGGGCCGAGATCTGCATCGACAAGCTCTATTCGCCCGATGGCCCCACGGGGCGGCTCGGGCTGGTGGAGTTCCGCGGTTTCGAGATGCCGCCCGATCCGCGCATGAGCCTGGCGCAGCAGCTGCTGCTGCGCGCCATCATCGCGCGCTGCTGGGCGGCGCCGGTCGAGGGGCGGCCGGTGCGCTGGGGCACGGTGCTGCACGACCGCTTCATGCTGCCGCATTTCCTGTGGCAGGACTTCCTGTCGCTGCTGGCCGACCTCAGGCAGCACGGTTTCGAGATGGACCCGGTCTGGTACGAGGCGCAGTCTGAGTTCCGCTTCCCCTTCTGCGGCCAGATCGAGGCCGAGGGGGTGCATCTGGAGCTGCGCCAGGCGCTGGAGCCCTGGCATGTGCTGGGCGAGACCGGCGCCATCGGCGGCACCGTGCGCTATACCGACAGTTCGGTCGAACGGCTGCAGGTCAAGATGACGACGCTGCACCAGGACCGCTATCGCATCATGTGCAACCGCCGCCCGGTGCCGCTGGCGCGGACCGGGACCTCGGGCGTGTCGGTGGCGGGGGTGCGGTTCAAGGCCTGGCAGCCGCCCGAGGCGCTGCATCCGACGCTGCCGGTCAACGCGCCGCTGCATTTCGACATCTACGACGACTGGACGGGCAGGGCGATCGCCGGCTGCACCTATCACGTCGCCCATCCCGGCGGGCGCAGCTATGACACCTTTCCGGTCAACGGCAACGAGGCCGAGGCGCGGCGGCTGGCGCGGTTCGAGCCCTATGGCCACGCACCGGGCAACTACACCCCCGCCACCGAGGTGCCGCATCCGGAATTTCCCTTGACGCTCGACCTCAGACGTCCCATCGGACTGCTTTGAAGCCAGACAGGAAAGCCCGAGCCCCCGCGATGTCGCATGGTGCCCTGAAAGACGCCGCCGCGCCGGATCTGTTCGCCGAGTACCGGCAACGCCCCGGCGTGGCTGACGAGCTGTTCGACGCGAACGGCCAGATGCGGCACGTCTGGCGCCGCTTCGTCGAGCGGTTCGCGCGGATGAGCCCGGCCGAGATCCGCGGCCGGTTCGAACGCGGCGACCAGTATCTGCGCGACGCCGGCGTGTTCTTCCGCCAGTATTCCAGCGATCCCCTGGCCGAACGGGACTGGCCGCTCAGCCATATCCCGGTGATCCTGCACGAGGACGAATGGGCGCAGATCTGCGCCGGGCTGAGCCAGCGCGCCGATCTGCTGGAACAGGTGATGGCCGATCTCTACGGGCCGGCCCGGCTGGTGGCCGGCGATCACCTGCCCGCGGGGCTGATCGCGCGCTCGCCGCAATGGTTGCGCCCGATGGTGGGGGTGGCGCCGCGCGGCGGCCATTACCTGCATTTCCTGGCCTTCGAGATCGGCCGCTCGCCCGACGGGTCGTGGTTCGTGCTGGGCGATCGCACCCAGGCGCCCTCGGGGGCGGGCTTCGCGCTGGAAAACCGCATGGCGACCGGGCGGATCTTTCCCGAACGGTTTCCGCGCGCCTATATCCACAAGCTGGCCGGCTTCTTCAGCAGCTTCCGCGACGCGATGGAGACCATGGCGGCGCCGCGCTGGGAGCCGGGGCGCACCTATGGCATCCTGACCCCGGGGCCGTCGAACGACACCTATTACGAACACACCTATATCGCCCGTTACCTCGGCATGATGCTGCTGGAGGGCGAGGATCTGCTGGTCGAGAACGGCGAGGCGATGGTGCGCACCATCGAGGGGCCGCAGCCGCTGGGGCTGCTGTGGCGCCGGATCGACGCCGATTTCGCCGATCCGCTCGAGTTCAACCCGAATTCCCACATCGGCACGCCCGGGCTGATGGAGGCGGTGCGCGCCGGCAATCTGGCGATGGCCAATGCGCTGGGCTCCGGCGTGCTTGAGATGCGGGCGATGATGGCCTTTCTGCCGCGGATCTCCGAGGTGCTGACCGGCCGGCCGCTGGAACTGCCCAATATCGCCACCTGGTGGTGCGGCGGCGCAGCGGAGCGCGCCTGGGTGCGCGACAATGCGCAGAACATGCTGATCGGCCCGGCCGATGCGGTGGATCTGCCGTTCGATCTGGGCGCCACCACGGTGATGGGCGGCGCGCTGAAGGGGCAGGCGGCCGGCGGCTCGATCGCCGACTGGCTGGAGCGCGAGGGCGAGCGGCTGGTCGGCCAGGAGGCGGTGACGCTGTCGACAACGCCGGCCTGGGAAGAGGATGGCGAGGCCGCGGGCGGCGGCGGACGGGTGGTGCCGCGGCCGATGACGGTGCGGGTCTTCGCCGCGCGCACCGCCGAGGGCTGGCGCTTCATGCAGGGCGGCTATGCCCGCATCGGCCGGTCGGAAGACGCCACCGCGCTGGCGATGCAGCGCGGCGGCTCGGTCGCCGATGTCTGGGTGGTCTCGGACCGGCCGGTGCACCGGGTCTCGCCGGTAGCTGGGCCGCAGGGGGATTTCCGCCGCGCCGCGCCGGGCATCCTGCCGGCGCGGGCCGCCGATAACCTCTATTGGCTGGGCCGCTATGTCGAGCGGACCGAGGACGCCACCCGGCTGACCCGCGCCTATCACCTGCGGCTGGCGGCCACCGACAACCGCAACGATCCGCGG
>JBFXGQ010000646.1:0-2648 GCA_050177915.1 Pseudodonghicola sp.
CTATATCGAGCATAACGGAACCGAACATGTGGTCGACGTGCCCAACGGGCTGACCGTGATGGAAGGCGCCCGCGACAACAACATCCCCGGCATCGAGGCCGATTGCGGCGGGGCCTGCGCCTGTTCCACCTGCCATGTCTACATCCACCCCGACTGGGTCGCCAAGCTGCCGCCCAAGGAGGACATGGAAGAGGACATGCTGGATTTCGCCTATGCCCCCGATCCCGCCCGGTCGCGGCTGACCTGCCAGATCAAGGTGACGCCGGAGCTTGAGGGGCTGATCGTCGAGATGCCCGAAAAGCAGATCTGAGCTAGGCCTCCAGCACCCGCCGCAGGGTGAGCGAGGTCGGCCGGTCGTAGCCCGGATGCGCGCTCCGGCCGGTCTCGACAAATCCCAGGCGGGCAAAGGCCGCCTGGTTTTCCACCAGCTCGATCCGCACCTGCAGCTCCAGCGCCGGCAGGCCCAGCGCCGCGGCGCGCGCCGCCGCCAGATCGACCATCCGCCGCGCCAGCCCGGCGCGCCGCAGTTGCCCGTCCACCGCCAGCTTGCCGAGATAGAGGCAATCGGGCTGCGCCGTCAGCACCACGCAGGCCACGACCGGATCGCCCAGCGCCCAGACCTCGGCAGTCTCCGCCTGCTGCGACAGCGCCGCCAGCGTCAGCCGGTGCATCGAGCTGGGCGGGTCGATCCGCCCGTCCATATAGGCAAAGCTCTGCTGAATGAGGCGCAACACCTGACGCAGCCGCGGGTCGCCGGGGCCCAGCCGTTCGGACGCCTGCATCCTAGCCGCTCACCACATGGTCGCCGCCGATATCGCCCAGCGACTGGAACAGCCCGGCGGTGTTCGAGACGCCGAATTTCTTCAGAAGCCGCGCCCGGTGCACCTCCACCGTGCGATAGGACAGCTCCAGCGTGCGGGCGATCTCCTTGCTGGTCTTGCCCTCCCCCAGCAGCGAGAAGACCTCGCGCTCGCGCCGGGTCAGCGGCTGATAGGGCCGGGTGTCCGAGAGATCGGCAAAGCTCCAGACCGCGCGGGCCAGCGGCGCCTCCGGCGTGAAGGTATAGCCGCGCACCCGGCACCAGAACAGCGCGCCGCCCTTGCGCATCATCACCCGCTCGTCCCAGTACTGGCCGCGCTCGCGCAGGTCGCGCACGCCGCGGTTGCGGATGTTCACGAATTCCTCCTGGCTGGGGTAGAGAATGGCGAAGGTGCTGTCGCGCAGGACCTCGCGGCCATAGCCGAACATCGCCGCGAAGGCGTGGTTGCATTCGCGGATCACCCGGTTCTCGGTCACCACCAGTCCCACCGGCGCATGGGTAAAGGCCAGCTCGGCCAGATCGCGGCCGGCAAAAAGACGATCCAGCACCTCTTCGGTCACCGCGGTCATCTGCGCTCCCTCTTGCCGCCTCAGGCTAGCCGCAGCGCGGCCCGCATGCAATCGCGGCCGCGGCCTTCGACGCGGCAAAGACCGCGCGCCGTTTCATCTTGGCCCAAATACCTCCGCCGGAGGCCGGCGCCCCGCAGGGGCGCCCCCCCGATCCTCCCGCCCGGTGCCAGGCTCAGCCGCGCTCCAGCGCGCGCCAGCCGATGTCGCGGCGATAGAAGCCCTCCGGCCAGTCGATCGCATCGGCCATGGCATAGGCGCGCGCCCGCGCCTCGGCCAGGGTGGCGCCGCGGGCGGTGGCGTTCAGCACCCGCCCGCCATTGGCCAGGATCTTGCCGTCGCTGGCGACGGTGCCGGCGTGGAAGCACATCTCGAAGCTGGTCTCGGGCAGCGTACCGAGACCGCGGATCTCGGTGCCCTTCTGATAGGCGCCGGGGTAGCCCTTGGCCGCCAGCACCACGGTCATGGCGTGATCCTCGGCCCAGTTCACCCGCATCTCGGCCAGCCGCGCCTCGGCCGCCGCATGCAGCAGGTCCAGCGCCTGGGCGCCCAGCCGCATCATCAGCACCTGGCATTCCGGATCGCCGAAGCGGACGTTGTATTCCACCAGCCGCGGCTGGCCGTCCTTGATCATCAGCCCGACATAGAGCACGCCCTGATAGGGCGTGCCGCGCCGGGCCATCTCGGCCATGGTCGGCCTGACGATCTCATCCAGCGCCTTTTGCGTCACCGCCTCGGTCATCACCGGCGCCGGCGAATAGGCGCCCATGCCGCCGGTGTTGGGGCCGGTATCGCCCTCGCCCACCCGCTTGTGGTCCTGTGCGGTGCCGATCGGCAGCACCGTCGCGCCATCGCAGAGCACGAAGAAGCTGGCCTCCTCGCCCTCCATGAACTCCTCGATCACCACCTCGGCCCCGGCTTCGCCGAATTCGCCGCCGAACATGTCGTCAATCGCCGCCAGCGCCTCGTCCAGGGTCATCGCCACGATCACCCCCTTGCCGGCGGCCAGCCCGTCGGCCTTGACCACGATCGGCGCGCCCTGCGCGCGGATATAGCCCTTGGCCGCCTCGGCATCGGTGAAATGGCCGTAACCCGCGGTCGGCGCCTGCGCCGCATCGCAGATCTCCTTGGTGAAGCTCTTGGAGGTTTCCAGCCGCGCCGCCGCCGCCGAGGGACCGAAGGTCAGGATGCCGGCGTCGCGCAGCCGGTCGGCCACGCCCGCCCCCAGCGGCGCCTCGGGGCCGACGATGACGAAGTCGATG
>JBFXGQ010000647.1:0-2643 GCA_050177915.1 Pseudodonghicola sp.
TGGGACCGGCCGCGCCGGCGGCCGTCTGTTCGGCGCGGCGCAGCTGGCGGGCCAGGCGCGGCTTGGCATCGAAGTCCGAGGTGATGACCGAGCCGTAGCGATGCGGCGCGTGCGGATCCTGCCGGCGCTTCTCGACCGCGATCACCCGGGTGCCCAGGTGAAAGGCCTCGGACAGGTCGTGGGTGACCATCACCACGGTCATCGCATGTTCGTCCCAGAGCTCCAGCACCAGCTGGTGCATCGCCCGGCGGGTGCCGGGATCGAGGGCGCCGAAGGGCTCGTCCAGCAGCAGCACCTTGGGGTTGGTCATCAGCGCCTGCGCGATGGCCAGCCGCTGCTGCTGCCCGCCCGACAGCTGCGCCGGGTAGAGCCCGGCATGCCCGCCCAGCCCGACCCGGTCGAGCATGGTCCGGGCGCGGTCGCGCAGCTCGGCCCGGGCGCGGCCGAACAGCCGACCCAGCAGCGGCGCCGCCTGCCATTCCGGCCCGGTCATCACATTGTCCAGCACGGTGCGGTGCGGGAACACCGAATAGCGCTGGAAGACGATGCCACGGTCGGGCATCGGTTCGGGCGCGATCGGCTCGGCGTCGATCAGGATCTGTCCCGAACTGGCGGTCTCCTGGCTGAGCAGCAGGCGCAGCAGGGTGGTCTTGCCGGCGCCCGAGGGGCCGACGACGGCGAGGAATTCATTGTCCGCGATGGTCAGGCAGATGTTCTCCAGCACCAGCGTGTCGCCGTAGTGCTTGCAGACGTTGTCGAAGCGGATCACAGCCATCAGCCGCCCTCCCGGAAGCGGGTCCAGGGGATCGCGTCATGGGCGCGGCGCAGCGCGTAATCCATGGCGAAGGCGAGCAGGGTGATCCAGATGACGTAGGGCAGGATCACGTCCATCGCCAGGTACCGCCGCACCAGGAAGATGCGATAGCCTAGCCCGGCCTCGGCGGTGATCGCCTCGGCGGCGATGACGAAGAGCCAGGCGGCGCCCAGCGACAGCCGGACCGAGTTGATCAGCCGCGGGATCACCTGCGGCAGCACCAGCCCGAGGATCATCTGCCAGCTCGACGCGCCGAGGGTCTGCGCCTTGACGATCTGCTCGCGCGGGATCTCGGTCACCCGCAGCATGACGTCGCGGAGGATGAAGGGGGCGATGCCGAAGACGATCAGCACCGCCTTGGACAGCTCGCCCAGTCCGAACAGGATGAACAGGATCGGCAGCACTGCCAGCGGCGGCACCAGCGACAGCGCGGCGAAGAAGGGCTCGAAGGTGGCGCGCAGGTAGGGGATGAAGCCCACCAGAATGCCGGCCACCAGCCCGATCGCGGCCGAGACGCCCAGCCCGACCCACAGCCGTGACAGGCTGGCGCCGGTATCGGCCCAGAACAGCCGCTTGCCGGTCGCCATGTCGACCTGGAACATCAGGCGCGACATGGCGGCGCGGAAGGCGTCGAGGCCCGGCATGATCTTGTCGGCGGCATCGGCGACATGCCGCGCCTCCGAGGCGATGGCATAGGCGGCGATCACCAGGAGGAAGGGCATCGCCCCCAGCAGGATCCTGCTCCTGCGCGAGGGCAGTCGGTTGACGATCCGGCGCATCGGCGTCTCTCGGCGCCCGCGGCTCAGAGCGCGCCCGCGGCGGCCATCTCCGAGAAGCTGGGATCAAACCGCAGCTTCACGTTGGCCGGATCGCCCAGCGTGGTGCCGCCGACCTCGATGCCGATGGCGTCGACGCTGGCCGCGCCCTGGCCGAACAGCCCCTGTTCGAAGCTGAAGGTGCGCACCTTGTCCATGATGTCCTTGGTGCCGTCGGACGACAGGAAGGTGGCGGCGTCGCCGGGGGTGGTGAAGAAATGGGTCTGGTCGGCCTGCACCGAGAAGCCGGCGACATCTGTGCCCATGGCCGAGGCCATCACCTCGGTCATCGGTTTCGCCGCGCCGGTCTCGGCCGCCATGGTCGCCACCGCCTCGTACCAGGCGCCGGTAAAGGCCTTGGCGAATTCGGGATGCGCGCTCAGCGTCTCGGTGCGGGCGATGAACACATCCATGATCTCGCCGGGGATCATCGAGCTGTCGAACAGCACCTTGGTCTCGGGCACCTGGGTCAGCATCTCGGTGGCGATCGGGTTCCATGTCGCCACATGTTTCATGTCGGGCTGGGTGACATAGGCGGCGCCGATCTCGGCATCGGAGATATTGACCGTCTTGACCCGCCAGGGCTCGGTGATGCCGGCGCTGGCCAGCGCCCGGTTCAGCAGGTAGTGCGAGACCGAATATTGCAGCAGCCAGACCTCGTCATCCAGCAGCCCCTCGACGTTCTCGGCGCTGCGCGACAGCAGCATGTCGTTGCCGTCGGAATAGTCGGTGATCAGGAAGATCGAGGTATCGACGCCGCCCGCCGCCGGCATGGTCAGCGCGTCCATCCCCGCCACCGCCACCGCATCCAGATCGCCGGCCATGAACTGGTTGATCGAGCCGACATAGTCGTTGATCTGGGTGATCTCGACATCGACGCCGTATTTCTCGCCCCATTTCTCCATCAGCCCCTGGGTCCGCATCCAGGCCAACGGCATGAAGCCCACATAGACGACATAACCGACGCGGAATTTCTCTTTCGCCTCTGCCTGAGCCGGCGCGGTGAAGGCGATC
>JBFXGQ010000648.1:0-2643 GCA_050177915.1 Pseudodonghicola sp.
CTGGAGGCCTGTTCCATCAGGCGCAGCCCGTCACCGACCTGCCCCAGCGCCAGCATCGACCGGCCCAGCCCGGCCTTCACCCGGCCATTATTAGGGGAAATATCGTCCGCGCGCCCGAAAAAGCCAACGGCTGAACGCGGATCATCGAGCTTGAGCGCGGCCTCTCCGGCAGCAATCAGTGCATCGACATTGCGCGGTGAGGTCGCCAGCGTCGACATTGCATCGGCAAGCGTCCTGCCCGCATCGCTGCCCTGCAATTCCATTTGCGAAACCGCCGCCGCGACATGCCCGGTCTGAGCCTGAGCGCAAAAAGGCAGGAACATCCCGGCCAGCAACGCGATGCCGCCAGAAGAAGAACGAAGAGAAACAATCATGACATCAGGAACCCAGCGATTCTTTCGATTGCACTATCACCAGAACCGCCACCTTCCCTACTTCCTCTGCATGAAACCGGCGTGATTCCGGGTCCTGTCACCGTGATCGTTCGCCGGAGCCACTCCAGACATGCACCAGCGCCGTGAGGATCATGACCGGGACATCCTTCCATGCCCCGGCCATGCCATGGCTGCTTACTGATTGCCCTGACGGTTCAGGAACTGCGGAAAGCTGGCGATGGTGGAATTATCTTCTTCATCCTCATCGGCGGCATTATTCTTGCCGAAACCGCGCGAGAGGCCGGACATGCGCTCAAACAGCGTACCGCCGCCCGTAAGACGGGAAGCCGTCGGCTTGGATGCCAGCGGAGACCGTTGTTCCACGCCTTCCGCCTTCGCATCATTGCCCAGCAACAGTTCATCCTCACCGCCGATGTCATCGAAACGCGCGACCGGACGGGGAGGTTCGGCGGGCTTGGGCGCCGGAGCAACGGCAGGCGCCTGAGCTTCGACCGGAGCCTCGCTACCACCCAGATCCATCGGTTCCTGATCGGTGACGGGCTGCTCGGCCACGGGCGGAGGTGCGAAAGAGCGCTCTGCGGGAGCGGCCGGAGCTTCCGGCGCGGGAGCCGGAGCTTGGGTCACAGGAGCAGCCTCCTGCACCTGCGGGCGGCTGGCGAAGCTGAACGGCTGCGCGGCCGGAGTCGCATTGCTGCCTTCATTCTCGATACCGGTGGCGACGACCGACACGCGAATCTTGCCGTCCAGATCCGGGTTGAACGCCGAACCCCAGATGATGTTCGCATCCGGATCCACCAGTTCGCGGATATGGTTGGCGGCCTCGTCAACCTCCATCAGGCGCATATCCTCACCACCGGTGATCGAAACGATAACGCCCTTCGCGCCCTTCATCGACACGCCGTCGAGTAGCGGGTTGGCGATCGCCTTTTCGGCGGCGGCCAGCGCGCGTCCGTCGCCATCGGCTTCGCCCGTGCCCATCATCGCCTTGCCCATCTCGCCCATCACCGACCGCACGTCGGCGAAATCGAGGTTGATCAGGCCGGGCATCACCATAAGGTCGGTGATACCGCGTACACCCTGCTGCAACACCTCGTCCGCCATCAGGAACGCTTCCTTGAAGGTGGGGTTGGGGTTGGCGACCAGAAACAGATTCTGGTTGGGAATGACGATCAGCGTATCGACATGCTTTTGCAGCTCCTCGACACCCGCATCCGCGGACCGGGAACGGCGGGACCCTTCGAAGGTGAACGGCATGGTGACGACGCCAACGGTCAAAATACCCTTGTCGCGCGCGGCTTTGGCGATAACCGGCGCGGCGCCGGTGCCGGTGCCGCCGCCCATGCCGGCGGCGATGAAGCACATATGCGCGCCCTCCAGCGCCTGCTCAACCGCGTTGATCGTCTCTTCGGCGGCGGCGCGACCGATTTCGGGGCGCGATCCGGCGCCCAGACCTTCGGTAATGCGCGGGCCGAGCTGAATCCGCCGTTCCGCAGGAGAGGCGTTCAGTGCCTGTGCGTCAGTATTGGCGACGATGAAATCCACGCCCTCCACCTGCGCCGCAATCATATTGGCGATGGCGTTTCCACCACCTCCACCGACACCGATCACAGTGATGCGCGGCTTCAGTTCATCGACAAGCGGCGGTCCGATTTCAATGCTCATATATCTGCTCCTCCGGGTCGAGGCCCCAACCCTGAATTACTGCCCTCATAGTGCCGCGCGGGCATATGCTTCTCTTCTTCTTCATGCACGAGATGAGATGGCAATTCATCTCCTTTTTTTAACCAAAATCCCCCGGCGAGGATTGTCGGCTATCATGGTGCTGTTCAATAGTTCGCCTTTACCACATTCACCACCCGGCGCCACCAGCCGAGCGGACTGTTGGAATCGGCCGGTCGCACCCCGCCCCCCGCATGACGAATATCAAGTGGCCGCGCCTGCCCGTAGAGCGCCAGGCCAGCCAATGTCGCAAATGCCGGGCCACTATGTGCCTCCGGTAAGGCCGCCAGTCCGCGCGGACGCCCGATCCGCACCGTGCGGCCCAGCGCGCCCTGCGCATAATCGGCTATGCCCTTCATCTCCGCACCACCGCCCGTCAGCACGACCTGACGCCCCGCCGGTGCGTTGAAACCAAGCTGCCCCAATGCTTCATTGACCTTCGCCATGATCTGATTGAGCCGTTCGCAGATGACCGACACCAGCGCCGCGCGGGTGATCTCGACCGAGGCGCGCAACATGATCGACCTTT
>JBFXGQ010000649.1:0-2615 GCA_050177915.1 Pseudodonghicola sp.
TTCGACGCCATCGACCACCAGCAGGGCAGGTTCCAGCACCTGCACGATGGCGCTGTCGACATCCTCGGGGCCGGCGCCCTCCCATTCCACCGAAACGGTGACGGTCTGCACCACCACATCGGGAAAGAACTGCGCCCGCATGTTGGGGATCGCCGCCGCCCCCAGCACCAGCAGCACCATCAGCAGCAGGTTCGCCGCCGTCCGGTGCCGGGTGAAATAGCTGAGGATACCGCCGGCCCGGCCGGGAAGGTCGCGGATCATGGCCTAGCCCCCCATCCGGGCTTCGATGCGCTCGACCAGCTGCGCCGGCACCTTCGGTTCGCCGAGCTGCGCCAGAACCCGGGTCTTGACCGGGTCGGGCATCATCTTGCTGGCCTCGACAAAGGCCACCAGCCGCGCCCGGCGCTCGTCCGAGAGCTCCAGCATCGCCGCCTCCTCCGGCTCCGGCACCGCATTGGCATCCTCGCGCAGCGGCCGCACCCGGATCCCCGGCCCCAGCAGCGGCGTGCGGCCGATCACCACCTCGCGGCCGGCCAGCCCCTCGCCGCGCAACAGCACCATGTCGCCCTGACGGCGCACCAGCTCCACCGGCAGCACGTCCAGCCGGTCGCCCTCGCCCAGCACCAGCACGGTGCCCGAGGCGTCATAGGCCGAGGCCGGCAGCCGCGCCACACCGTCGATCGCCGGCTCCTGCACCGCGACGGTGACGAAATCGCCCGGCTTGAACCCCGGCGCGCTGTCCAGCCGGGCATAGATCACCCGGCCGCTCTGTCCCTCGCCGGTGGCGGCGCTGTCGCGGCTGATGGTGCCCTGCGCGACCAGCGCGGCGCCGCTCACATCCAGCGTCACCGTCACCGGCGCCGCGATCAGCGCGCCCTTGTCGTCCAGCAGCCGGGCATATTGCGCGGTGGAGATCCGGAAGGCGACCTCAAGTGCTGCGGGGTCGATCAGCTCGGCCAGTTTCTCATTGGCCGAGACCAGCCGCCCCTCGACCAGCGTCACCGCCGACAGCGTGCCGTCGAACCCGGCGGCGAGCGTGGTGTCGGCCAGATCGCGCTCGGCCTGCTCCAGCGCGATCCTGGCGCGGGCCAGCTGGGTCGCGGCCTGATCCACCCGCGCCTCGGCCTGGGCGATCGCCAGCCGCAGCGACAGCACCGACTGCCGCGCCGCCGACAGCGCCAGCTCGGCGGTCTCCACCGCGGCGGCAGAGCCCACGCCGCGGGTTTCCAGATCCTTCTGCCGCTGGAAGGCGCGCTGGCGCAGATCCTCCTGCGACCGCGCCGCCGCCAGCTCGTCCTTGGCCAGTTCCAGCGCCCGCGCGGCGTCGCGCTGCTCGGCCTCGGCGTCGAGCAGATCGCTCTTCACCCGGTCGCGGGCGGATTCGGCATCCGCCGGGTCGATCCAGACCAGATCCTGACCGGCGGCGACGGCGCCGCCCTCGACGAAATTCTCCGCCAGCCAGATCACCCGGCCGCCCACGGCGGCGCGCAGCTCCAGCCGGCGGCGGCTCTCGACCTGACCGAAGGCCGCCAGCACCGGCGTCACCGTCTCGAGACTGGCGGTGCGCAGGTTGACCGCAAAGACCCGCTCGCGCGCCTGCGGCGGACGCGGGGCGTCGGCCATCCGCGCCTGGATCGCGCCCATGATCTGCTGCCCGGCATAGAGCAACAGCGCCACCACCAGCGCCGCCAGGAACAGCCCGATCAGACTTTGCCGCAGAAACCGCATTCTCTCCCTACCCCCGGGCTGGCATCGCTTAGCTAACGCATAAGGTAAACGCGCGCCCGGAAATGCCAAGCGACACGGATCACGTCCCCGTTATTACGGCGGGCGCGCTTATTTCCGGCGCTGATTTTCGGTCAGACGCGGAAAAATCTCCACGAAATTGCACGGCCGGTGCCTGTAATCGAGCTGCAGCGACAGGATTTCGTCCCAGGCGTCCTTGCAGGCGCCGGGGCTGCCCGGCAGGGCGAACAGATAGGTGCCGCCGGCCACCCCGCCGGTGGCGCGCGACTGCACCGCCGAGGTGCCGATCTTCTGCATCGACACGATGGTGAAGACGGTGCCGAAGGCGTCGATCTCCTTCTCGTAGACATCGCGATGCGCCTCGACCGTCACGTCGCGCCCGGTCAGCCCGGTGCCGCCGGTCGAGATCACCACGTCGATCTCGGGATCGGCGATCCAGGTCCGCAGCTGATCGGCGATCTCGGCGCGCTCGTCCGGCAGGATCTGCCGCGCCGCCAGCTTGTGGCCAGCGGCCTCGATCCGGTCGACCAGCACCTGGCCCGACTTGTCGTCGGCAAAGCCGCGGGTATCGGACACCGTCAGCACCGCGATGCGAACCGGGATGAAGTCCTTGCTGTCGTCGATCCGGGACATGGGTCAGGCCCTTTCAAGAATGGCAAGCCGCAGCGCCAGCGCGGCGAAGATGGTTCCGCTGATCCGGCCCAGCCAGCGGCCGGCGGCGGCGGACCCCGCCAGCCAGCGCCCGGCGCTGCCGGCGAAGAGGCCGACGGCGGAGTTCACGACGAAGCCGCCCACCGACAGCACCGCACCGAAGACCAGGAACTGGCCCAGCACCGGACCGGCCTCGGGACGGACGAACTGCGGCACGA
>JBFXGQ010000650.1:0-2631 GCA_050177915.1 Pseudodonghicola sp.
TCTACGGCGACCTCGATCCCGAGGCGCATGTCGCCGAGATCGCCCGGGGCATCGCCGCCTATGCCGGCACCGCCGACGGGCTGGTGCCCTGGCGCGACCGCCCGGTGATCTTCCGCAAACAATCCATCGCCCGCCTTCCGCCGCAGGAGTAGCCCCTTGTCCGACCTCACCAAAACCCCCGTCACCGTCATCACCGGCTTTCTCGGCGCCGGCAAGACCACGCTGATCCGCCACCTGATGGCCAACCCGCAGGGCAAGCGGCTGGCCGTGCTGGTCAACGAATTCGGCACCGCCGGCGTCGATGGCGACATCCTGCAATCCTGCGCCGACGAAAACTGCCCGGCCGAGAATATCGTCGAGCTTGCCAATGGCTGCATCTGCTGCACCGTCGCCGACGATTTCATCCCCACCATCGAGGCGCTGATGGCGCGGCCGCAGAAGCCCGATCACATCCTGATCGAAACCTCCGGCCTGGCCCTGCCGAAACCGCTGCTCAGGGCCTTCGACTGGCCGGCGATCCGGTCGCGCATCACCGTCGACGGGGTGATCGCGCTCGCCGATGCCGAGGCGGTGGCGGCAGGCCGCTTCGCCCCCGATGTGGCGGCGGTAGAGGCCCAGCGCGCCGAAGACGACAGCCTGGACCATGAGACGCCCTTGTCCGAGGTCTTCGAGGATCAGATCGCCTGCGCCGATATCGTGCTGCTGTCCAAGGCCGATCTGGCGGGAGAGGCCGGCCTTGCCGCCGCCCGCGCGGTGATCGCGGCCGAGGCGCCGCGCCCGCTGCCGGTCCTGCCGATGACCGAGGGGGTGATCGACCCGCGCGTGATCCTCGGCCTTGGGGCGGCGGCCGAGGATGACCTCGACGCCCGCCCCTCGCATCACGACGGCGCCGACGACCCTGAGCACGACGATTTCGACAGCATCGTGGTGGAGCTCGGCGAGGTCGCCGATCCGCAGGCGCTGGAGGCGGCGATCCTGCGGCTGGCGCGCGAGCGGAACGTGCTGCGGGTCAAGGGCCATGTCGCCGTCGCCGGCAAGCCGATGCGGCTGCTGGTGCAGGCGGTGGGCGAGCGGCTGCGCGCCCAATACGACCGCCCCTGGGGCGACACCCCGCGGCGGTCGCAGCTGGTGGTGATCGCGGAACACCACGACATCGACGCACCGGCGATCCGCGCGGTGCTGGGGGTCTGAGGCGGGATGAGCGGGGCCTGCATGGTGAACCATGACAACACAGGATCGCGCCCGGCCCCGAGGGGGGGTTGGCGCGATCCGGATCGCAAGCGATCCGGTGTTCGATGCATGACTGCACGGGGTGCCCTCTGATGCACGTCGTCTTCCGCGAAACCCACGGGCTGGAGGAAACCGACATCCCGCAGGATCTGGGCCAGAGCCCGGCCGATCTTGTCGTGCTGTCCTTCTCCGACAGCGACCTCGGCGCCTTCGCGGCCGGCTGGCATCGCGCCGGCGGCGGGTTGCCGTCGCTGCGGCTGGCCAATCTGGTCGCCCTGCGCCATCCGCTCTCGGTCGATACCTATGCCGAGCAGACCCTGCGCGGCGCCCGGGGCGTGCTGGTGCGGCTGATCGGCGGCGAAAGCTACTGGCCCTATGGGCTCGCCACCCTGCAGGACATCGCCCGTCGCCAGGGCATCGCGCTGGCCTGCCTGCCCGCCGACGGCCGGCCCGACCCGCGGCTCGATGCGCTCTCCACCCTGCCCGCCAGCACGCTCAGGCGCCTGCAGACGCTCTGCGACGCCGGCGGCGCGGTGGCGGCGCAGGCGGCGCTGGCACAGCTGGCACTCTCCGCCGGGCTCTATGCCGGGCCCGTCGCCGGCGCCAAGACGGTGCCCGAGGCCGGTTTCTATCGCCCCGGCTCGGGCGTGGTCGCGGCGCCCGAGCCGGGCGACAAGCCGCTGGCGCTGGTCACCTTCTACCGCGCCTATCTGACCGCCGCCGATACCGACCCCATCGACGCGCTGATCGCGGCGCTGGCGGCGCGCGGCTTCGACGCCATCGGGGTGTTCGCCCCCAGCCTCAAGGAGCCCTCTGCCGCGCATTGGCTGCGGGCCGAGATCGCCCGGCTGACACCGGCGGCCCTCGTCAACGCCACCGCCTTTTCGGCGCGCGGCGCGGATGGCGCGCCCTCGCCGCTCGATGCCGCCGGCTGCCCGGTGGTCCAGGTCGCCCTCTCCACCGCCCGGCGGCGCGACTGGGCCAGGGCCGACCGTGGCCTTTCGCCGGCCGATCTGGCCATGCATGTGGTGCTGCCCGAGGTCGACGGGCGCCTCTTCGCCGGGGTCGCCAGTTTCAAATCCCCCGGCCGCCGCGACCCCGATCTGGAATACAGCCGCTTCGCCCATCGGGCAGAGCCCGAGCGGGTCGCGGCCATCGCCGACCGGGTGGCGGGCTGGCACCGGCTCGCCACGCTGCGGAATGCCGACAAACGGCTGGCACTGGTGCTCTCCACCTACCCCGGCAAGACGCATCAGCTGGCCCATGCGGTGGGGCTGGATGCGCTGGCCTCGTGCAACGGCATCCTCGGCGCGCTCACCGCCGAGGGCTACGCCACCGCGCCGCTGGCCGATCCGGGCAAGGCGCTGCTGACCGAGACGCTCGCCTGGCCGGTCGCCGACT
>JBFXGQ010000651.1:0-2627 GCA_050177915.1 Pseudodonghicola sp.
CGTTGGCCTTCAGCGTCGCTCCGGTGGAAGTGATATCCACGATCACATCGGCCGAACCGGTCGTTGGGGCAGCTTCAGTCGCCCCGGCGCTTTCGACGAGCCGGTATTCGCCCACAGACCGGGCCGCGAAGAAGCGACGGGTCAGCCGCATATACTTGGTCGCCACGCGCAGGCGGCGGTGATGCGCCTTGCGGAACGATGCCCCGGCGGCTTCCAGGTCCGACATCGTATCGACATCGACCCAGGCCTGCGGCACCGCGACGATTACATCCGCCCCGCCAAAGCCGAGACGCTTGAGCACATGGAAGTCGCTCTCTCCCACCGGCGCGAGATCATGCAGCAGGTCTTCGCCAGTGACGCCCGCATGCAGGCTGCCATCGACGAGCCCCTGCGCGATCTCCCGCGCGGAGAGGAGCCGCATCTCGACATCGCCCAGCCCGGCGATCTCGGCCTGATAGCCGCGCTCGCCGCCAATCTGGGTGACCGGGAAACCGGCAGAGGCCAGCCATTCCTCGGATTTTTCCTTCAGTCGTCCCTTGGACGGAATGGCGAGTGACAGACGGGTCATGCGCCCCTCCCTTTCGCACGCAGCACGCGGTCAGGCCGCACCACGCCGCCAATGGCGGTGGCATTTGCCTTGCCGTTCGACAGGCCGGAGACAAGACCGTCATACCGCCCGCCCGAAGCAATCGGCTGGCGCTCTGTCAGGTTCGGCCCCAGCGTCTCGAACAGGAAGCCATCATAATAGGTGAAGCGCCGCCCGAAGCCGGACCGGAAGCGGCAGATCGCTTTCAGCTCCGGCAGCATGTCTCGGATCAGCTCCATCCGCCGGGCCACACGTTCGATGGCGGCGGACGTGCGCGACAGGCTGTAACGGGCCGCGATGGCGTCCAGCTGGTCTGCCGCCTCCGATGCCGTGCAGTTGACCGAGGCGAGCGCGCCGATCACATCCCGCACCGTATCCGGCACGCCGCCCGCTGCGAGGGCCGCAGCCCTGGCTCGCAGGCCAGCGATGATTTCGGAAACGCTCCGTGTCCCAATCAGCGGGATGCCCCGCTCGGCCAGCGCTGCACGGAAGGCCGCTTCGGCCTCTTCCGGGGTTGCGGCTTCCAGCGTCGGCACAAGGTCTGCCTCGATCGGCACCGGCGCCGCCTCGACCAGCGCCCGCACGCCGCCTTCCTGACGGAAAGCCCGCTTCAAGAGGTCCGCCGTCACACGCGGCAGTCCAAGCGCGTCAATAAAGGCCGGGAACACGGCGAGGTCGCCCATCGCCACCGCTTCCGGCACGACACCGCAGGCCCGCACAGCCTCGTGCACCAGCGCGAAGGCTTCGGCATCCACGACCGGGCCAGAGTCGCGACCGAACCATTCCAAACCGACCTGCGTGCATTCCATCGGGTCTTCAGAAGCGGCCGGCAGGCGGAAGGCTTCCGCGGCATAACAATAGGCCTTTGGCCCGTTGGTGCCGCTGGCCAGCCGCTCGGCTTCCATTCCGGCAACCGGCAGGGTCAGGTCCGGGCGCATGACCATTTCATTGCCACGATGATCCGTGAACACGCAAAGGCGCGCACGCACCGCCTCCCCCGACAATTCCAGCGGAATGTCCGATGGCAGGATATAGGCCGGATCGACCAGTTCGGCGCCAGAGCCCTCGAACCGGGACCGGGCCGCCTTGACGATGGCTGAATGCGTCATGCCTGGGCCTCGACGATGCGGCGGATGGCCTCGACCATTTCGGCGCGCGGCACTTCAATCTGGCCAGGACGCGCCTCGCGGTATTCCTCATTGGACTTGATGGCCTGCGCCTTCAGCGCGCCCATCTCGAGATCCTTGATGGTGACGGTGCCCTTGGCCATCTCGTCCTCACCGACGATCACCACGGCCGGAGCATTGCGGCGGTCAGCATATTTCATCTGCGGCCGCATGCCGGACGCGCCCATATAAGCCTCCGCCCGAATGCCTGCGCGGCGCAGGTCCGTCGCGATGGAAAGCGCGGTGGACGGATTTTCCTTGTCGAGGTTCAGCACCACGACCGGCCCGTCCAGCTTGCCCGTCTCACCCATGATCTGCAACGCGGAAGCGAGCCGCGAAATGCCGATGGAGAAGCCCGTGGCCGGAACCGTCTCGCCGGTGAAGCGCGCGACGAGATCGTCATAGCGTCCGCCGCCACCGATGGAGCCGATGCGATAGGTCTTGCCGTCTTCGCCGGTCACTTCGCGCAGCAGCTCTGCCTCATAGACCGGTCCGGTATAGTATTCGAGCCCGCGCACGACCGACGGGTCGATCACGACATCGCCTTCCGGCGCGCCAAACGCATCGAGGGCGAGCGCAATGGCTTCCAGTTCAGCGAGGCCCGCCTTGCCCTCTTCGGTATTGCCGGTCGCTTTCGACAGGTTCGCCAGCGTCTCGGCCCGCGTCTTGGCGCCTGCCTCGGCGAAGGCGAGCACGGTATTCACCTTGTCGGCATCCAGCCCGGCGCCCTTGGTGAAGTCGCCGCTTTCATCCATGCGGCCCTTGCCCAGCAGGTCTGCCACACCGTCCACGCCCAGCCGGTCCAGCTTGTCCAGCGCACGAAGGATGGCGAGACGGCCCTCGGCGGTCGTCGCGCCCACCCCGTCCAGCACACC
>JBFXGQ010000652.1:0-2626 GCA_050177915.1 Pseudodonghicola sp.
GATGCCGCCCTTGCGGACCTCTTCGACCGTCTCGAGGCGGTCCTCCATCGTCCGGGTGGTGGCAATCTGGGCGTAATACTCGGGCGAGGTGTCGATGTTGTGGTTGTAGAAATCCAGGCCCGCCGCCTTCAGCCGCGCGACCTGTTCGGGCGACAGCATCCCCAGCGTCATGCAGGTTTCCAGTCCCAGCTCGGACACGCCCCGCACCATGTCGCAGAGCTTGTCCATGTCGCGGTCCTTGGGGCTGCGCCAGGCGGCCCCCATGCAGAACCTTTGCGCGCCGGCGGCCTTGGCGCGCTTCGCGGCGGCCAGGACCTCCTCGGTTCCCATCAGCCTGGTGGCCTTCACCCCGGTGTCGTGACGGGCGGATTGCGAGCAATAGCCGCAATCCTCGGGGCAGCCGCCGGTCTTGATGCTGAGCAGGCTCGCGGTCTCGATCGCGTTGGGGTCGAAATGCGCGCGGTGCAGGGTCTGGGCGCGATGCATGAGGTCGGCGAAGGGCAGGGCGTGGATCGCCCTGGCCTCCGCCATGGTCCAGTCGCTGCGGATCATTGTGCGCGGGTCCGGAGGCGGGCGATGGCCGCGATGAGACCCGAGGCCAAAGCCAGCTTGACCAGATCGCCGAGAAGGAAGGGCGTGAGACCCGCGGCCAGCAGCCCCTGCGCCGGGACATAGAGCGCCAGCCAGGCGAGGCCGAGGGCATAGACCACGGCGAGGCCCGCCAGCATCGCCAGGAAGCGCCCGATCAGCCCGCACCCCTGCGCCAGCCAGCCGGTCAGGCCCGCGCCCAGCAGGTAGCCCGCAAGATAACCGCCGGTCGGTCCGGCCATATAGGCCAGCCCGATGCCGCGTTCCGGCGTGCCCGAGAAGACCGGCATCCCCAGGGCGCCCGCCGCCAGATAGGCCGCCATCGCCGCGAAGCCGAGCCTCGGCCCGAGCGTGGCGGCGACGAAGAAGACCGCCAACGTGTGCAGTGTCATCGGCACCGGCCAGAACGGGATCTGGATTTTGGCGCCGAGCGTGATCAGCGCCGCGCCGCCGAGCGCCAGCGCGAGGCTGCGTCCGAGCGCTGCGGGACGGGTCAGAGTGGGGGCGAGAAATGCCATGGGTCTGTCCTCCGAAGATAGGCATCGAGTCTATCTATAATTACGAAGGCTTTGCGTGATGCTGGCAATTAGGTTTATAGATAATTATCCGGGAATCTCGTAAGTCTCTCGCAAATCGGCATTTTTCACGGCGGTCTTGCGCTTGCCGATCCAGCCGACATGGCGCGCGAGCGTGGCGCAGGCAAGGTCGGTCTGCCCCTTGCGCAGCGCGTCGAGAATGGCGCGGTGGTCGTGATCTGTGCGCACCTCCCAGTCGCGCCGCCATGCGGCAAAGAGGAACCGGGCGCTGGCGGCCTGCAGGTCGTCGATCGTCCGCAGCAGACGCGGCATCCGGCAGGGGGACAGGATGAGCCGGTGAAAATGGCGGTTTGCTGCCTCCCAGTCACGGACGGTACTGGCACTGTCGCCGTGGCACGTAACCTCTTCTGCTTCCCTCAGAATCGCGCGTGTCATATTGGGTGCCGCGTGGCGCAGGGCAAGGCTTTCGAGGCTGGAGCGCATCTCGGCCACCTCGCGCAGTTCGGCCACGTCGAATTCGGTGACGCGAAAGCCGCGCCTCGGTTCGCTCTCTGCCAGACCCTGTGTCTGCAACTCGCGGAAGGCCTCGCGCACTGGGACATGGCTCGCGCCGAACTCGGCAGCGACATGGTCCTGCCGGAGGCGCGCGCCGGGCGGAATCTCGCCCGAGATGATACGGTCAGCAAGGACGCGGGCGATGCGGGCGGACTGGGTCTCTTCAGGGGCGTGTTTCATGAATTATAGATAATTCATGCTGCACCGCCCGTCGACAGTTAAGGTGGGCTTTGCGGTTCATCTGTCATCGTCGCCTTCTTGTAGGACCTGGAAAGCCTCTGCAGGCTCAGGCAGCCTTTGGTTGCGATGTTGGGAAGTCGCAATTCGTAAAGATCAGCGGATCCGACACGTCTTCCTTCTTTCGGAGGTCGGCCGACACATCGGAAGGTCAGGATCGTCCGCCAGCCCCCGAGAACGTGCCAACTTGCTCTGACGTCGATATCTCTCCATGGGATGATCGCCTCGGGATCAATGGCGTTCATGAGGATGCCCTGCGCCGTGAATGTCAGTATCGGGCCTTTCCGTCGTCCGTACTTCCAATGCAAGAGGACCGGCACAAACCCAAGTGGCGCGGCCAATGCCAGAAATACCACCTGAGATGCCCTGCCATCGACGCCGGGCTCCTGACTGAGAGACATCGCCACCGCGAGAGCTGGAACGAGGAGGAGCCCGGCCATGAGCCAGAACCCGGCAAGCCGAAAATATGACAGCCAGATCACCAGATCAGGCATCGAATGCGCTTGGCGTGCCTTGTCCACATTCAAAGCCAGAACATGAGGCACGTTGCCGATGCGAGCGCCGCGAGGGTTCGATTTGCGCGCCCGAGGCTGGTCGGGCTCGACAGGTGGCGCCGCAGGGCGGATCCCATGGCAGACCAAACGGCCATGCATGGGGTGCCGATCAATGCGAAGGCGAAGCAAATAATTAGCAATTGGGGAAGAACCGCC
>JBFXGQ010000653.1:0-2616 GCA_050177915.1 Pseudodonghicola sp.
CTACGAAGGCGGCAAAGGATTCCTCTATGTCGCGGTGGACCGCACCTCGAAGCTGGTGTTCGCCCGCATCTATCGACGGGCGACCAAGCTCGCCGCGGCAGCCTTCCTGCGCGTGCTGATCAAGACGGTTCCCTACAGGATCCACACCATCCTGACCGACAACGGCGTGCAGTTCGTGCAGCGTGACCAGGGCGGCACACTGGGATGGATCGGCCATATCTTCGGCCGTGTCTGCGAGCAGAACGGCATCGAGCATCGCCTCACCGTAACCGGTGTTTCCCTGCCACCTTGCGGGAGTGAAGCGTGGCGTCGATTTTCGCTAGCCCGATCAGGCTGGAGGATGCTGATGCTATGATGATGACATGTGATGATGCTGGCACCAGCGTGGTTCGGCGTTTTGAGGTTTTCACAGGTGCGGGCCAGCGTCGGGAGTGGTCGCCTGAGGTAAAGGCGTCGATCGTCGCGGAGAGCTATTCGGGTCAGGAGACGGCCTGCGCGGTGGCGCGCCGTCATGGGCTTGCTCCGTCGCAACTATTCGCTTGGCGCCGGGATCTGCGCAAGAAGCTGGAGGACCAAGGGCTGACGCTTCCAGCGACGCCTGCGTTCGTGCCGGCGGTGATCGAACCGCTCCCTTCGGGTGATCCAGCCCCTGTCGCCAGGCGCGGCCGTCGCCGTCGGCGTCCCACAGTCAGTGCTGTCGAGCTGGAGATTGACGGCGTGGCGGTGAAGATCGGACGCGGGGCCGATGCGGCTGTGATCGCAGCGGTGATTGAAGCACTCAAGGCAACGCGATGATCGGACCTGGCGCTGGCGCGCGCGTGATGGTGGCGACGCGTCCGGTGGATTTTCGCAAGGGACCTGACGCCCTGGCCGCGCTGGTCGGCGCCGAGTATGGCGGCGACCCATATTCAGGCGTGATCTACGTGTTCCGGGCAAAGCGTGCTGACCGGATCAAGCTGGTCTGGTGGGACGGCACTGGCCTGTGCCTGATGGCCAAGAAGCTGGAGTCCGGCGGCTTCCGGTGGCCGGGCATCCAGGACGGCGTGATGCGTGTGACCTCAGCGCAACTCGGCGCGCTTCTGGAGGGTCTGGATTGGCGCCGGGTGCATGGCGGGCGCCGCCCGCAGGCCCCGCAGATTGCCTGTTGACGGGGCGTTCCCAGACTGATTCACTGCTCCCATGCTCATGGAAGCGGACCTGCCGGACGATGTTGACGCGTTACGCGCGCTCGTCCTCGAACAGGCCCGCAAGCTCGAGAGTGCCGACGCGGAAGCCGAACGCCTGAGGGCGATCATCGAGGCTTTTCGGCGTCATCGGTTCGGCCGCCGTTCCGAGCAGCTCGATCAGGATCAGTTGCAGCTGGGCCTTGAGGATGCCGAGACGGCGCTCGCGGAAGCCGAGGCCGCCAGCGAAGCGAAGGCCGGACGGCCTCGCAGTGATCCTGTGCGCAAGACCAACCGCGGTTCGCTGCCCGCGCATCTCGAGCGGATCGAACAGATCGTTGACGTCGAGAGCAATGCTTGCCCCTGCTGCGGCGGCGCCCTCCACCAGGTCGGCGAGGATGTCGCCGAGCGCCTCGATGTGGTGCCGACCACCTTCCGCGTCGTGGTCACCCGGCGGCCGCGTTATGGCTGCCGTTCGTGCGAGAGCGCGATCGTGCAGGCGCCGGCGCCGGCGCGGATCATTGAGGGCGGCATTCCGACCGAGGCACTGATCGCCCAGGTGCTGGTATCCAAGTATGCCGATCACCTGCCGCTTTACCGGCAGGCCCAGATATACGCCCGGCAGGGCATCCGGCTCGACCGATCCACTTTGGCCGACTGGGTCGGGCGAGCGGCCTGGTATCTGCGCCCCTTGCGTGACCACATTCTCGACGAGCTACGACGATCCGAGCGGTTGTTCGCCGACGAGATAACCGCCCCGGTCCTCGATCCGGGCGCGGGCCGACCAAGACAGGACAGCTCTGGGCCTATGCTCGCGATGATCGACCATGGGGCGGCTGCGATCCGCCGATCGTTGCCTATGTCTATGCGCCAGATCGCAAGGCAAAACGCCCTCACACGCACCTTGGTGATTTCGCGGGCATCCTGCAGGTCGATGGCTATGGCGGCTACGCCGCGCTCGCCCGGCGGCGCCAGCAGATCCGGCTCGCTTTCTGCTGGGCGCACGTCCGCCGCAAGTTCTACGAACTGGCCGACACGTCGCCGGTCGCCACCGAAGTGCTGCGCCGCATTGCCTTGCTCTATGGTGTCGAGGACGAGGTGCGCGGTTCACCCGCCGAGCAACGCTGTGCCGCTCGGACCGAACGCAGCCGCGTCATCGTCGGTGATCTTCATCAATATCTTGCCGCCCCTGGCCGCCAAGTCAGCGCCAAGAGCAAGCTCGGCGAGGCGATCCGCTATGCGCTCACCCGCTGGGATGGACTGTCCCGGTTCATCGACGACGGCCGCATCGAGCTCGACTCCAATACCGTCGAACGCTCGATCCGCCCCCTCGCATTGAATCGCAAAGATGCCCTGTTTGCCGGTTCCGACGAAGGCGGCGACAACTGGGCGGTGATCGCCACGCTCATCGAAAACTGCAAGATCAGCGGCGTCAACCCGCACGGGTGGATGA
>JBFXGQ010000654.1:0-2612 GCA_050177915.1 Pseudodonghicola sp.
GGTGCAGCTTGCTTTCGGCATCGACGATCAGCGGATTGGCGGCAAAGCCGGTGACCAGAGACCAGTGGCAAAGCCGCCCGGCGGGGTCCCAGTCCGGGGTTATTGTCATCTGTCATACCTCGTGGAAAAGGGCGCCGCAGCCCCGGGGGACAGGGGCGCGGCGCCGCAGGGATCAGTCGTTGTCCTTGCCGCGTACGATGTTCAGCTCGGCGTCCAGATAGATCTCGGCCTTCTTGCCGTCCTTGATGGTGTAGGCCTCGTAGAGCCCGTCCTCCATCTTGATCTTGCGGACCTCATAGCCCTGCTCGGTCAGGGTGGCGCGGATCTTGTCGGCGGTATCGGCCGGCACGCCCTTGCCCGAGGCGAGCGCGCCGGTGGCGGGCAGGGCGAGGGTGAGGGCCAGAAGGGCAGCGCGAGAGACGTTCATTCCAGGGATCTCCTGTTGCGGTTCAAACGACGGCCCGGCGGCGCCAGCCACCGACCCGTGCCGCCGATCTGGTCGTGCTGCGCTGCGGCGTATATTGGACCGGGGGTGGAGATCGGCCGGATCGGCGCCGGGATTAGCCGCCTATAACCCGGGTTTAGGGGCATCCGGCGCGGTTTGCGCGGCACCGACGATGCAGCAGGGCCCGGCACGGGGCGCAACAAAGAACGGGCCGCCCAATGCCGGGGCGGCCCGTTCCGGACACGGGGGAATAGGGAACCCCCCGCGGCAGGGAGAGGATCAGATCGCCAGGTATTCGGCGCGCAGATCGGCGTTTTCCAGCACCTCGGCGGCAGTGCCGTCGAAGACGATGGACCCGGTGTCGAGGATGATGGCACGGTCGGCCAGCTGCAGCGCGCGCACCGCGTTCTGTTCGACGAGGATGGTGGTCATCCCCTGTTCCTTGATGTGGATGAGGGTCTTTTCGATCTCGTCCACGATCACCGGCGCCAGCCCCTCATAGGGTTCGTCCAGCAGCAGCACCTTGATGTCGCGCGCCAGCGCCCGGGCGATGGCCAGCATCTGCTGCTCGCCACCCGACAGGGTGATGCCCTCCTGCTTGCGGCGTTCGCCCAGACGCGGGAACAGCTCGTACAGGCGTTCGATCGACCAGCCGACCGGTGGCGCGATCTGCGCCAGCTGCAGGTTCTCCTCGACCGTCAGCCCGGGGATGATGCGCCGGTCCTCGGGCACCAGGCCCAGGCCGACGGCGGCGGCCTCGTACGAGGTCATCTTGTGCAGCGGCTGGTGGTCCAGCCAGATCTCGCCCCGGGTCACCTGCGGACTGCCGGTCCGCGCGATCGCCCTGAGGGTCGAGGTCTTGCCGGCGCCGTTGCGGCCCAGCAGCGCCAGGATCTCGCCCTCGTGCACGTTGAAGTTGACGCCCTGCACGATGTAGCTCTCGCCGTAGTAGGCGTGCACGTCCCAGACCGACAGAAAGGCCGGGGCGGTCTGCGCCTGATTGGCGTTCTTGGTGAAGTCCGGTTTCACATTCATTGGATGATCTCCCTCACGCGCTTTCGCCCAGATAGGCTTCGCGCACCTTCGGGTTGCCCCGGATGTTCTGCGGCTCGTCCTCGACCAGGGGCGTGCCCTGCGCCAGCACGGTGATCCGGTCGGCGAGGCTGAACACCACATGCATGTCGTGTTCGATGATGGCGATGGTGATGTCGCGCTCGGCCTTGATCTGCTTGAGCAGGTCGATGGTGTTGTTGGTGTCTGCCCGCGCCATGCCGGCGGTGGGCTCGTCCAAGAGCAGCAGCCGCGGCTCCTGGCTCAGGCACATGCCGATCTCCAGCCGCCGCTTGTCGCCGCGCGACATCGAGGCGGCATGCATGTCGCGCTTGTCCGCCATCTTCATGTCGACCAGCATTTTCTCGGCCTGCTCGACCACGTCGCGCTCGTTGGTGACGGTTTCGAAGGCATGCATGCTGAAGGCCCCGTCGCGCCGGGCGAAGATCGGGATCATCATGTTTTCCATCACCGTCAGATCGCCGAAGATCTCCGGCGTCTGGAACACCCGGCTGATGCCCATCTGGTTGATCTCATAGGGCGCCCGGCCCAGCACCGACTGGCCGTCGAACATGACCGAGCCGGTGTCGGGGATCAGCTTGCCCACCAGGCAGTTCAGCAGGGTGGACTTGCCGGCGCCGTTCGGCCCGATGATCGCGTGCACGCTGTTTTCCTGCACGCTGAGGTTTACATCGCTCAGCGCCTTGAGGCCGCCGAAGCTCTTGGAAACGTTCTTGACTTCGAGAATGCCCATGGCTGCCTCCTATTCCGCGGGTTCGGTCTTGGCGGCGCTGTCGGCATTGCCCTTCGGCTTGCCGCGGCCACGGATCCAGCGTGCCAGCCGCTGGCCGCCCTCGACCAGCCCACCGGGCAGGAAGATCACCACCAGCATGAACAGGATGCCGAGCGTCAGGTGCCAGCCCTTGCCGATGAAGGGGTGCACCAGGAAGACCAGCGCATCCTCAAGCCCGTCGGGCAGGGCGCCGAACCAGCTGTGCAGGACGGTGTCGTTGATCTTCGAGAAGATGTTCTCGAAATACTTGATGAAGCCCGCGCCCAGGATCGGGCCGATCAGCGTGCCGGTGCCGCCGAGGATGGTCATCAGCACCACCTCGCC
>JBFXGQ010000655.1:0-2597 GCA_050177915.1 Pseudodonghicola sp.
GATCGCGTCGGGCCTCCGGCGCGATCATTTTTTTGCAGTGGTCGTTTTGCGCCCGGATTGCCCGCTACCTCATGGGCAACGCGTGCCGGGCAGGCGCTCGCCCGGCGCCTTCGGCGCTGTTCGGGCGAAGGCGCGCCGAAGCCTTGTTCGAAGGAGGCGAAAGGACCCACCCGGGGCTGGGCGCGTGCCTCAGTGCGCTTGGTTGCGCGGCGTTCACCGCATCCACAGCCCGTTGGCCTTGATCCGGTTGCGGATCGCCTGTTCCTTGCGGGGCAGGGCGTCGCGGTCGAACAGCGCGCGCACCTTGGCGCCGCGGCCCTGATAGACCATCCGCTTGATCGGCTCGTAGCCCTTCAGTACCTTCTTGATCCGGTTCGGCGCCGCCACCGTCTCCAGCACCTCGACCGCCCGGTCGCCCTCGCGGGCGTAGAGCAGCGGGAACAGCCGGTAGTGACAGGTGATCTCGCCGTCCAGCAGGCCGGCGGGCAGCGCGTCACGGCCGCCGCCGAAGCTGTGGATCACCAGCGGCAGCGCCACCTGATCGAGCCAGGGATCGAGGCTCTGGCCCACCAGCTCGACCGGCGGGTCGCCGCGGATCGACCGGGCATAGCTGGCAAAGCGGCTGCCGAAGGCGCGCGGGCAGCGGTAGAAGAAGAAGCCGGCGTTGAAATAGAGATAGCGCGCCCAGTATTCGTCCGGCTGGCTCAGGTCCAGGCTGCTGTCGAAATCCAGCCCGAAGCGGTCGTAGAGCGATTTCCAGATGCCGGCGTAGCCGGGACCGTAGAGCGTCGGCTGCGGCCAGGTCCCCTCGCGCCGCAGCGAGGCGCCGGGGCGGTCGAAGTCGAAGGGCACCCGGCCGAGATCGCCGGTCACCAGCGTGTCGGTGTCGAAGAAGACGAAGGGCTCGCCCTCGGGCAGCGCCTGCAACGCCTCGATCTTGTTGCCCGGCGGATAGCTCGCGCCGAAGATCCTGTTCTCGAACGGCAGGATCTCGACGCCCAGCTCCTCCAGCAGGGCCAGAACCTCGCGGTTGCGGATGGCGGGATCGACCGGCCAGCGCGGCCCGGGCTGCGGCACCGCGACGAACAGCCGGCCGGCGAAATCCGGGCTCATTTGCCTGAGCGAGGCGGCGAACAGCACCGCCTCGTACTGCAGCCGGCCGGACTGGCCGACGATCACGATATTGAACGCTTGGCGGGGTGCCGGTTTCTTTGCCATAGTTTTTCCAGCCGCATCGTATTTCTGCGGTGACTGCCTTTGCGGTGAGTATAGAGCGCGCGTGATGCTGTCAAAACCCCGCAATTGCACGATTTTGGAAATTGGCCTTTCGGAGGAGAGCGATGTTACAGCTGTTCTTGTTCATTTTCGCGGCGGCGGTGCATGCCGCCGTGCCGGATCGGCAGACGGCCGCGGCGCCGGACCCGGCACCGCCCGCGGTCGCCGCGCCGGCCGAGGCGCAGCCGGCGGCCCCCGCCTTTCTGGCGCCTGCCGCCGCCCCGGTCGCTCAGGCCGCCCCCGCCGCGGCACCGCCCGCCTTCCTGACCCCCGCCGCGCCGCCGGCCGCCGCCGTACCGCCGGCCTTCCTCGCCCCCAGTCCGCAGCCTGCGGCCGAGGCGCCGCCGGCCTTTCTGGCGCCGGCACCGAACGGGCTGCGGGCCGAGCCGCAGACCCCCAGCGGGCGGTTCACCACCGCGACCGAGATCCGGCCGATCATGGCGGCGACCCGCGCCAACTGGGTGGCGCTGCGCGACTACGACGGCAAGGACCTGCTCTATGTCACCCAGATCTGGTCCTGGCGCTGCGGCATGGCGCAGCTGCGGATCGGCATCAACGGCGGGCCGCTGCAGCTCTGGCCGCTGCCGCCCTGTCACGACAACACCGCCGCGCCCAACGCGATCACCGACAGCGACGGGCTGCCCTATGCCGAGTTTCCCGCCGGCGCCGTCGGCAGCATCGAGGTGGAGATCACCTATGACGATCTGACCACCGAGACCGCGCAATTCTCCCGCGCCAGCGTGCTGATGCCCTGATCGCGCCCCGGGCGGTTCAGGCGATCCTTGCAGCGCCCCGCAGCGATTTCCCGCGCTGCGGGGCGCTTTTTGCCGGATTTGCCCGTTTTCGCGGCAATCCGGGCCGGAGGGCGCAATTTTGTCCGCCCCGATAAATTTTACCAATTGATAAAAAATCCGGATGTGGCACTCTGACCGAAAGATCAAAAACAGGGAGACACCCAATGGCGAACGGCCATCAGGCATCCGGGGTTCAGGCGCATCGCCTGCCCGCCGAGGAGATTGCCGCCAATTTCACCGATCTTCACGCCGCCTACGCCCCGCATGAGGCGGCGGTGGCGGCGGATCGCTGCTACTTCTGCTACGACGCCCCCTGCGTCACCGCATGCCCCACCGACATCGACATCCCGATGTTCATCCGGCAGATCCAGACCGGCCATCCGCAGGCGGCGGCGCAGACCATCCTGAGCCAGAACATCCTGGGCGGCATGTGCGCCCGGGTCTGCCCGACCGAGACGCTGTGCGAACAGTCCTGCGTGCGCGAGACCGCCGAGGGCAAGCCGGTCGAGATCGGGCGGCTGCAACGCT
>JBFXGQ010000656.1:0-2589 GCA_050177915.1 Pseudodonghicola sp.
GAGGCCGACCAGCAGTTCACCGATCCCGAGAACAACAATCCGGTCAACCAGTTCACCCACCGCGCGATCTACGGCGTCAGCCGCAACGGCAATACCAAATTCGCCATCGTGCGCACCGGCGCCTATATGCCCTACGGGTTCGGCGGCTTCATCTATCAGCGCGAAAACGGCGTCACCCTGCCCTCGACCGGCCAGGCGACCTATAGCGGGGTGATGGCGGGGATGCGCGATTTCAATGGCGCCGCCGGGCTGGAATACACCACCGCCGACATCGACATCGCCATCGACTTCGACGATTTCAACGAGACCACCGGCGGCCGCGGCGACGCGGTGCAGGGCACCATCACCAACCGCAAGATCTACGACATCAACGGCAAAGACATCACCGGCAGCGTGCTCAGCCGGATCAACGCCGACCAGAACCTGACGCTGCGCAGCTATCCGGTCGCCACCCTCACGGTGGGCCCCGGTGTGATGGACGACAACGGCGAGATGCTGGGCCAGCTGAGCAGCTTCTACACCGACAGCTCCGGCGCTGTGAAGCAGTTCGAGAGCGGCAAGTATTACGCCATCGTCTCGGGCAAGAAGGCCAATCAGATCGTCGGCGTCGTGGTGCTGGAGAATACGGTCGACCCGATCGCGGATGCGGTGCGCGAGACCAGCGGTTTCATCGTCTATCGCTAAGGGAGCGGGCCGATGCGGCACCTGCCCGCTGCCGTGCTGACACCGAGGCTGACGCGGGCGCTGGCCCGGGCGTTCACGCGAACCGCCACCCGTGCGGCCGGCACGCTGGCCGTACTGGTCGCCCTGTCCCTGCCCGCCCTGCCCGACAGCCAGGGGATCGAACTGGCGCCCGAGCAGATGCGCGCCGCCGCCTGGATGGCGCTGCGCGCGGGCGATCCCGAACGTGCGCTCGGCTTTTCCCAGGCGCTGCTGGCGCGCGACCCCAGGGACCGCGCCGCGCTGCTGATCAACTCCCGTGCGGCGCGCGATCTGGGCCAGTTCGACCGCGCCAAGGCCTCGGCCCGGGCCGCCTGGGCGCTGGCCGAGGGGCCGGAGCAGAAATACGCAAGCTCGCTGGTGATGGCGCAGGCGCTGTCGTCGAACGGGCAGCGGACCCAGGCGCAATGGTGGCTGCGCCGCGCCGTGCAGCACGCCCCGAACGAGGCGCTGTCGCGCAAGGCGATCGACGATTTCCAGTATGTCCGCCTGCGCAACCCCTGGGCGACGCAGTTGTCCTTCTCGATCACGCCGGAATCGAACATCAACAACGGCTCCTCCTCGCGCTCCTCCTTCCTCAACTACAAGTTGTCCGAGCTGCTGTTCGGCCAGCCGGTGGAATATGAGCTGGGCGGCACCGCGCTGGCGCTGTCGGGGGTGGAATATGCGCTGGGGGTGAACACCCGCTATCGCTTTGCCGAGACCGAGACCCGCGCCCATGACGTGATCCTGACCGCCGATCTGCGGCAATACACCCTGTCGAACGAGGCGAAAGCCATCGCCCCCACCGCCAGGGGCAGCGATTTCGCCTTTTCCACCTATTCGCTGGGCTACGGGCAGCGCGGCATCAACTTCGACCGGCGCGGCGAATACCGCGTGGTCTTCGATCTGGGCCAGAGCTGGTACGGCGGCGCCGAATACGCCCGCTTCGCCCGTCTCAGCGCCGGGCAGTCCTATCGGCTGGCCTCCGGCGACAAGATCAACCTGCGGCTGGCCGGCGAACGGCAGTTCGGCATCGCCACCAGCGACAGCGACACGCTGCGGGCGGATTTCTCCTATACCACGCAGATCTTCAACGGCGCGACGCTCTGGGCCAATGCGACGCTGGCGACCGCCAGCTCTCCGGTCGCCGCCGACGAATTCGACGAGATCGGGCTGCGGGCCGAGGTCACCTTCGCCAAGCCGCTGGCCGGCGCCACGGTGCAGCTGGGGCTCTGGGCGCGCAACCGCAGCTACGACGTCTCGCCGCACAGCCCGGACGGGCGCCAGGACGACCGGGTGCAGGCGGATCTGACCATGATCTTCAACAAGATCGACTATTACGGCTTCAATCCGACGATGCAGATCTCGGCCTCGCGCACCGACAGCAACATCGGGCTCTACGATGCGAACCGGGTCGGGGTGAATTTCGGCATTCAGTCGGCGTTCTGAGCCCTCGCCGCTCGACAAGCCCGAGCCGGGCGCTAAGCTGGGTCGGGAAACGACCAACAGGACGGAACGGCACGATGGCGCTGAAATATCTGCACACGATGGTGCGCGTGAAGGATCTGGAGAAATCCATGGCCTTCTACGAACTTCTGGGGCTGAAGAAGACCCGCCAGTACGACAGCGAAGAGGGGCGGTTTTCGCTGGTCTTCATGGCGCCGCCGGGACAGGAGGACTGCCCGGTCGAGCTGACCTACAACTGGGACGGCGACGACGGGCTGCCCAGCGACAGCCGCCATTTCGGCCATCTGGCCTATGGCGTCGACAATATCTACGAGATGTGCCAGTTCCTGATGGACAACGGCGTCACCATCAACCGGCCGCCGCGCGACGGCCGCATGGCCTTTGTCCGCTCGCCCGACAACATCTCGATCGAACTGTTGC
>JBFXGQ010000657.1:0-2587 GCA_050177915.1 Pseudodonghicola sp.
CGGCTATGTCAGTGCGGATACCTTGCTGTTGAAACGCATCGCGGCCGTCTCCGGCATGACCGTCTGTCGCGATGGTCTCGATATCGCCATCGGTGGCACCGTTGTTGCCCAGGCAGCATCGGCTGACCAACAGGGCCGCCCGCTTCCCCGTTGGACGGGATGTGTCACGCTCGGCACAGACGACGTTTTCTTGCTCATCACCGATGTCGCAGACAGCCTTGATGGACGGTATTTCGGCCCCCTGTCAGCCGACACAATTCTCGGTCGCGCCATCCCTCTTTGGACATATGGAGGGGCGGAAGATGCGTAATGTTGAACCCGAGCACAGCCGTCGGGATGCCAATATCACTACCGCGCTTGTGCTGCTCCTCTGCACTCCGATCCCCGTGGCACCGTCCGCCGTGATCGCTCAGGACCGCACTGCTCCTGCATCTGAACAGCAACCCATCGACATCCATATCGCAGAAGCCGCGCGCAGGTTCGGCATCCCGCAGCCCTGGATCCGTGCCGTCATGGAGGTCGAGAGCGCGGGCAATCCGCGCGCGGTCAATCTCGGCGCGGCACAGGCCATCGCCCCGGCGCTTGCCGAGTATCGCCCGACCGACCCGCAGATCGCTTGGCATCTTGCCCGCTTCGTCGAGCATGTCCGGCAGGTCCCGGCCGATCCCATCGTGCTGCGCCAGAGCTGGCTGCGCGCCTACGATTTCGCCACGGATCGCGGCGCTGTCGCGCTAAACGACCATGCCCGCGTGAACGATCCCTTCGCGCAGGTCGGCGACACGCAGATTTCCGTCGAGGTCTCGAGCGTCATCCGTGCATCAGAGTCGAGCTTCCGCGTCGCCTGGATCGAGCGGCGCTACGAAAACGGTCAGCTCGCCACAACCGAACGCTGGACCGCCATCCTGACCGTCGTGATCCAGCCGCCGCGCGATGCGGAACGCCTGCGGGCAAACCCGCTCGGCGTCTATGTCCATGCCATCAACTGGTCGAGGGAGAATGCCCAATGACCCGACTGCGCTCCATCCCCGTTCTTCTCCTCGCGGCCACCGCGCTGACCGCCTGCAGCGGACAACGCCCGCCCGAAATCGCCTATGACGACCACGTTCCGGCCCTCGCTCCGCCGCCAGCACCACCCCCGGTCGAGGGGCCGCCCCGACCCGTCCACACGCCCCCAGCCTGGACGCCAACCCACGGCGGCAATCCCGAAGCGGATACGCCGGAAGCCCGCGTCATCGCCGCCAATGCCTCGGCCCGGGTCGAACCCCGCCAGCAGGGCTATTACAATGCCATGCAGGTTTTTCCGTGGAGCGAAGGCGCGCTCTACCAGATCTACGCCGCACCCGGCCAGATCACGAATATCGCGCTCGAACCTGGCGAACGCCTGACCGGCCCCGGCCCGATCGCGGCGGGCGACACCGCGCGCTGGATCATTGGCGACACCACAAGCGGCGCTGGATCCACAGTCCGCGTCCATATCCTCGTGAAACCCACCCGCCCCGACATCTCCAGCAATCTCGTCGTGAACACGGACCGGCGCACCTACCACATTGAGTTGCGTGCAAATGAAGAAGCCTGGATGCCCAGCGTCGCATGGGCCTATCCGGAGGTGCGCGCCACGCCCCGCGCCCCGACCATCCACCGTCCAGAGGTCCCGCCCGAGGCCGAACGGCACTACCGCTACGGCCTGCAGGGCGATGCCCCGCCCTGGCGGCCGGTCTCGGTCTTCGACAACGGGCGCCGTGTCTATGTCGTCTTCCCCCCGGCATCGCCCAGGGCGAAATGCCCCCGCTCTTCGTGATCGGCGTGGATGGGCGCGGCCAGATCGTCAACACCCGCGTGCATGGCAATGTGCTGATCGTGGACCGGCTGTTCGGGGCCGCGGAACTCCGTCTCGGCGAAAGACGACAGCAGGTCGTGCGGATCGTGCGGACAGATGGCGATCAGCGCCCGCCACGCGCCCCCCAGCCGGAGACGGAGCGATGACACAAGCCACTGACATGCCGGAGCCGCCACGGACCGAGGAAGACATCGCCCAGGAGCTCCGTCTCAGGCCCGATCCGCCCCGTGACATGCGCCTGTCCCGCCGGGCCATCGCCCTTGCCACCGCCATCGGCGGACTTGGCCTTGGTGCGATCCTGATCGTGGCGCTGCAGAACAACCGGCAGGAGGGCACCTAGACCGAGCTCTTCTCCACCGAACGCATTCAGGCGGCTGAAGGGCTGTCCACATTGCCTCGGGATTACGCCGATGTCCCGCGTCTCGGCCCGCCCTTGCCAGGTGAGCTGGGCCGCGCCATCCTTGGGGCGCAAGATCGCGGCCAGCCGGTCCCGGCACCGCCCTTTTCCGGTCCATTGGCCCCCACAGTCGATCCGGAGGAACAACGCCGCCTTCAGGAACTCGACGCCGCCCGGCTGAGCGCCCTTTTCGCCGAGGCGCAAACCGTGCCGCGCGGAGGAGCACAGGCCACACCGACGCCCCCCGCTACCGGCGCGCTCTTCCCCTCCACATTGGGCAGCCCGACGGCAAACGATCCGGTCTCAAACCGGGAGGCGTTCCTCACCCGTCCCGGAGACACGGACACCGTGAG
>JBFXGQ010000658.1:0-2581 GCA_050177915.1 Pseudodonghicola sp.
CGGTAGCCTGCACAATGAGGACGGCAAGGATATTGGGCAGCACATGGTCGCGGGTCAGCCCCAGCCGCCCGACCCCGGCGGCGCGTCCGGCCAGCACGTAGTTCCGCGTCCAGATCTGGTTGGCGGCGCCGCGCGCCACCCGGGCGAAGATCGGCACATTGATGAAGGCGATGGCAAGGATCGCGTTGGACAGCGACGGGCCGAAGGCCGCCGCCAGCATGATGGCGAACAGCAGCGCCGGAAAGGCGAAGCCCAGATCGGCCAGCCGCATGATCGCGGCCTCGACCCAGCCGCCGCAGGCCGAGGCGGTCAGCCCCAGCGCGGTGCCGATGGCGCCGCCGATGCCGACCGCGATAAATGCCACCGCCAGCGAATTGACCGAGGCCGCCATCAGCAGGCTGACCACATCGCGACCCAGTTGATCGGTGCCCAGCCAATGCGCCGCCGAGGCCGGGCGGAATTTCTCGGAGACGCTCAGCAGGGTGTGATCGTAGGGGGTCCAGACCAGCGACAGCAGGGCGACGGCGGCCAGCACCGCCACCAGCGCGGCGCCGATCCGCAGGTTGATCGCGCGGGTGCTCATGCCAGCCGCCCCTTCAGCCTTGGGTCGATCAGCACATAGGCGATATCGACCAGGAAATTCGTCGTCACCACGATGGCGGCGAACAGCACCACCAGCGCCTGCACGGTAAACAGATCACGGTTGGCGATCGACTGGAACACCAGCCGCCCCAGCCCCGGCAGGTAGAAGACATTCTCGATCACGATGGTGCCGGTGACCACGCCGGCCACCTGCATGCCGACGATGGTGATGATCGGCACCAGCGCATTGGGCAGGATGTGCCGCCACAGGATGCGGCCGCGCCCCAGCCCGGTCGCCCGCGCCGTGCGCACGAAGTCGAGCCGCATCACCTCCAGCGCCGAGGAGCGGGTGACGCGGGCCAGCACCGCCGATTGCACCAGCGCCAGCGCGGTGGCCGGCAGGACCAGCGCCCGCAGCGCCGCGGCGGGATCGTCCCAGCCGGGAAAGCCGCCCGGCGGCAGCCAGCGCAGCCGGACCGCGAAGAGCAGCACCAGCAGGATCGACAGCCAGAAGGCCGGAACGGCGATGCCCAGCTGGCTCAGCAACATGATCAGCCAGTCGCCGGGCCGGCCGTGACTGGCCGCCGCCGCCACACCCAGCGCGATGCCCAGCGTGACCGTCGCCAGCGTGCCCAGCGCGGCAAGCGACAGGGTCAGCGGCAGCCGTTCCAGGATCAGCTCGCGCACCGGCACGCGGAAGAAATAGCTGGTGCCGAAATCGCCCTGCAGCGCGGCGCCGACCCAGTCGAGGTAGCGCAGCCAGAGCGGACGGTCGAGACCCAGCGCCGCGCGCAGGGCGGCGCGGGCGTCCTCGGTGGACTCGATGCCCAGGATGGTGACCGCCGGATCGCCCGGCAGCACGTTCATCACCAGAAAGACGATGACCGAGATCGCGGCGATCGTGGCCAGGAATCCCAGCGTGCGGCGGAGGAGGAAGACTTGCATTCGGAAAAACCAAAGCGCCGGGGCGCAGGCGGCCCCGGCACGGGATGTCGGATCGGGGCTTAGCGGAGGGTCACGCCGGCCAGCGGCTGGAACAGCACCGGCGCCGAGGCCCAGAAGCCGTCGACGCCCTGCCGGTAGACCGCCAGCCGCGGCAGCTGGAACAGGAAGCCATGCACCGCGTTCTCGGCCAGATAGACCTGCGCCTGTTTCTCCAGCTCGTGACGCCGGGCCTCATCGGCCTCGGTGTTGATGGCGGTCCACAGCGCGTCGTATTCATCCGACTGATAGCCGTAGAAATACTCCGGCCCGCGGGCGAAATTGCTCAGGTCGTTGGGCGAGGTATGGGCGATGATGGTCATGTCGTAGTTGCGCTTCTTGTAGACCTCGTCGATCCAGAAGCCCCATTCGACATTCTCCACCTTCACCTTGACGCCGGCCCTGGCCAGTTCCGCCTGCACGATCTCGGCCGAGCGGGTGGCATAGGGGAAGGGCGGCACCCGCAGCACCAGTTCGTCGGTGACGCCGGCGGCCTCGAACATCGCCTTGGCCTTGGCGCTATCGTGCGGATACATCCCGGTCAGATCGACATAGGCTGGCCCGTGCGGCGGGTAGAACGACCCGATCGGCACCGCGCGGCCATACATGGCGCCCTCGATGATCTCGGCCCGGTCGATGGCATGGCTCAGCGCCTGCCGCGCCTCCAGCTTGTCGAACGGCGGTTTCGAGTTGTTCAGCGCCAGGATCACCTCCCCCTCGGTCGAGCCGACGACGACGGTAAAGCGCGGATCGGCCTCGAACTGGGTCAGCAGCTCCGGCGCCGGGAAGCCCGGAAAGGCGTCCAACTCCTCGGACATCAGCGCGGCGGTGGCGGCGGCGGGGTCGGCGATGAAGCGGAATTCCACCCGGTCCAGCGACACCGCATCGGCCGCGCGGTAGTCGGCGTATTTCTTCAGCACCAGACGGTCGCCGCGGGTCCAGCTGTCAAAGGCGAAGGGGCCGGTGCCGACCGGCCGGGTGGCGTCATTGTCCACGCTCTCCGGGGCGACGATCGACG
>JBFXGQ010000659.1:0-2561 GCA_050177915.1 Pseudodonghicola sp.
CGGTCTGGGGGCAGGCATTCCGGCTGGCCGGGCAGGCTGTCGGCCAGGGCTCGGTGGTGGGGCGCAGCCGGATTTGGCGTGGCGCGGTGCCGGTCTTTCCTGTGTTGGTCGCAGAGCCGGTCCTGCGTCGCGCGATGGCGGCCTTCGATGGCGCGGGCCTTGCCGGTGCCGCCGACTTGCCGCAAGCGCCCGCGATCGCGCGTCCCGACCGCTGGAAGGCGCGCTTCGACGAGATGGTGCAGCGCTTTTTGTCCGCTCCCGAGATCATGGGTCGGGGCTTCTGGATCGAGACGGCGGTGCGGTTGCAGGCGGCCGCCTGGCACGACGCGCAATCGCGCGCAGGGCGCACACCGCGCCGCCTTGGGCTGAATGCCGTCGCGCCCGAGGCCGACCCGCTTCTGTGCAGGCTGCTGTTCGAGGCAGAGCCCGAGTTTCCCGAATCTTATAGCCTGGACAGCCGCCGCATCCGCGCGCGGGAGAAATCGCAGCGCAAGCGCGCCGGACACCGGCCCAAGGAGGGCGGCGTTTCCGGGATACGGACATCAACCAATCTGGACGATCTGCCTGATGTGCTGATCTCGGAACTGGTGCTGCCGCCGCGGCTGGTGGTGGACCGGCTGCTGCACGAAGGGCTGATCGTGCGCCACCGTCCGCCCTATCGCCAGCCGAAACGAGACTTGCTGATCCTCGGGCTCGCTGACCGCCGCAGCGACGGCGCGGCAGGGGCGATCGCGAAGGCAGCATGGGCGGATGCAGCAATCCGGTTGCAGATCCTTCTGGGCCAGATGGGTCTGCCGCTGAGCGATCTGGTCTGGTCGGAGGCGCGAGCGACCGGCATTGCCGCGGACCTTCTGCGGGTCGAGGATGCCGAGGCTTCGGTGGGGCTTGACCCCAGCCTTCTGCAAGGATCGCTTCGTGCGGCCCGGTTGTTCCGGTCAGGGCTCATGCCGGGTTTCCCGGATACGACCGGCGCGACCGATCCTTTACCGACCGATGCCGATGGGGTTGCGGATAGGCTGCTTTATCTGGCGCGAGCAGGCCTGCGGCGGTTGCAGGTCCGCCACCGCATCGGCAGTGGGCGGTTGGGGCCCGGCGCGGACATCGCCCATCGCCCCGCGGATTATGGCCGACGGGTGGCTATTGTCGTGCTTGCGCCGGGGTCCGAGCTTGCCCTGCGCGCGGTTGCCGACTGGACAGGGGTGCGCGGGCAGGTATCGGCAACGCTGGCGCGGGTGATGGAGGAGAACACCCGCCTGATCGGACTGCTCCCGCCCCGCGAAGTTGCGCCGGGTGCGTCTTTCGCCGTTGTGGGCGATCTGATCCCGGGCGGCTTGGTCGAGGCGGTGCTGGACCCCGACGCGCCTGCGGCGGACGCTGTAAACCGGGTGCTGGGGACGCTGTCGGCAACGCTGATTCTGGCTGTGCTGGGGGCACTCGATGCAGGATAACGGGACACAGGGCGGGTTTCGGCAAGGGTTCGTCCTGCCTGCCCTGGCGGCGGCTGAGGTTCCGGCCTTTCTGGCAGCGCTTTCGCCCCATGGGGCAGACGTGGCGGCGACCGGCCTTTTGTTTCATGTCGACCGGGCTACCCTGTCGATGCGGCCTTTCCTGCCGCACTGGAATGCGCCGCCCCACGCCCCGCAGGAGCGCGTGATCGCCCTGCGATCACGGATCGGAAGCATCCTCGAAGCAGAGTTCAAGCGGGCGCAGGATCTGTCGCGCATTGCGCCCCAATCGGTAGACGTCGCGCCGATGAGCGATCTGGCGGGGGCGCTGGTCACGGGCATCTTGCAGGCCGCCGAGCCTGGGGGCCGGATGACAGACGGCGGCCCGCGACTGGTGGCGCTTGTGGGAGAGGCCGCTGCGCTGGCAGCGCCGGTATCGGAAGTGATCCAGCGAACGCGTTATCCGGCGCTGTCGGTCTTTCCGGGAAAAGCGGGGCGCGACCTGATTCTCGCTTCTGTCGATGGCTCGTCAAAATCAGGTGCCACGCTCGATGGATTGCGCGCCGGACTGGCCGACACGCTGCCGGTGCTCGTTTCTGTCGAGACGTCGGCGGGGTTCGTCTGGCTTCCCGATCATTTGACCGTGCCTGCCGGTCGGCGGGCGCTCGTGGCGGCGATGCTGGGGGGGTTGCAGGTGACCGGTGCGTTGAAGCCCGGCGAAACCCCCTTGGTAATCCGCGAGCCGTCGGGCGATATCTTGTGGGCCGCGCTGCCCGCAGGACTTGCTGCGGCGGAACCGGCGGCTCCGGTGTCCGAGGTGATCCCACAAACCGCGCTTCGTATGGAACGGCTTGAGGTCATGCCGTCGGAAGAGGCACGACGGGCGTTGCAGGCGCGGATCGCCGACGCGCGGTTCCCGCTTGGTTACCGGGTGACGCTGGATGAGATCGCGGACCGCACCACGCTGGAACGAGATGTGGAGATCCTGCGCGAGGAAATTGCCGAACGCGAGGCCGAGATCGAACTGATCCGCGCGCTGTCGGCCCCGCAGATGCGGCTGATGCGGTTCAGCGATGCGCAGCTTCCTGCGCTGGTCGATGCCCTGAGCCACCTTCC
>JBFXGQ010000660.1:0-2559 GCA_050177915.1 Pseudodonghicola sp.
GGCTGCAATTCGAGCCCGGTCAGCGCCTCGATCCCGAGGGCCGCATCGGGGACCGAGCGGGCGAAGACGCCGACGGTGTCGAAGCTGCGGGCGAAGACGGTGACGCCGCCGGTCTCGATCAGGTCGAAGGATGGCTTGAAACCGACCACGCCGCAGAAGGCCGCCGGCCTGATGATCGAGCCGGAGGTCTGGGTTCCCAGCGCCAGCGGCACCATGCCCGCCGCCACCGCCGCCGCCGAACCGGAGGAGGAGCCGCCCGGCGTCGCCCCGGGCACCACCGGATTGCGGGTACGCGACGGCTTGTAGCCGGCGAATTCGGTGGTCTCGGTCTTGCCGAGGATCACGGCGCCCGCTTGCCGCGCCAGCGCTACCGATCCGGCGTCGAAGCCGGCCACCCGGTCGCGCCAGATCGGCGAGCCGCTGCGCCAGGGCAGATCGCGGACCGCGAAGATATCCTTGACCCCCAGCGCCACCCCGTGCAGCGGGCCGCGCATCGGCCCCGCATCCAGCGCGCGGGCGGCCGCCAGCGCGCCCTCGGCATCCAGATGCACCCAGGCGCCGATCTCGTCTTCGCACTCGGCGCAACGCTCCAGCCGCGCCCGGGTCGCCGCCTCGGCGGTCAACCGCCCCTCGGCGATGGCCCGAACGGTGTCCAGCGCGCCGGGCAGCGCGCAATTCTGGTCTTTCATCGTCTCAGCCTCTCCAGCGTTCCAGCGCCCCGCGATAGATCGCGACAGCCTCTTGCAGGCGGGCGACATCGACATATTCGTCGGTCCTATGCGCCATCCCGGGTTCCCCGGGGCCGAGGATCACCGTCGGCACCTCGGCCAGCGCCGGGGTGAAGACCGAGGCGTCGGTGAAATAGCTCATCGCCATCGGCGCGGTTTCGGCCGCCGAGATGACGGCGCTTTCGCGGGTCAGTTCGGCCAGCCAGGGCGTGGCCGGATCGGTCCAGACCGCCGGCAGGTCGATCATCGCCTCGATCTCGGCATCCGGCGGCAGGCAGGCACGGATCGCGGCGATCAGCCCGGCATGGTCGATGCCCGGCACCGACCGCAGATCCAGCGTCACCTCGCAGAGGTCGGGCACCGAATTGGTGTTCAGCCCGCCATGGATGGTGCCGATGTTCAGCGTCGGCGGCCCCATTACCGGATGCGCCGTGCCGAGGTCGAGCGCCTCGATCCGGCCGAGCGCCCGCGCCGCCAGGCTGACCGCGTTCACCCCGCGTTCGGGCATCGAGCCATGGGCGGTCACCCCATGGAACCGCAGCCGCAGCCAGAGCGCACCCTTGTGCCCGGGCACCGCGCGGTTGGCGGTGGGTTCGGCCACCACCAGCGCGCCGATCTGCGGCAACCCGCCAAGCTCGGCCAGCAGCCGGGCGCCGTCGCTGCCGGTCTCCTCGCCCGCGGTGATCAGCATCGCGACGCCCCCCGGCGGCGGGCTGTCCTGCTCCAGCGTGGCGACGATGAAGGCGGCGACGCCGCCCTTCATGTCGGTGCCGCCGCGCCCATAGAGCCGCCCGTCCTCGATCACGCCCGCATGGGGCGGATGGCGCCAGGCGGCACCGCCCAGCGGCACGGTGTCGAGATGACCGGTGAAGCCCAGCGCCTGACCACTGCCGGTCCCACGCGTGGCGACGAGGTTGCAGCGCCCCGGCCCCTGCGGGACCATCCGGCAGTCGAAACCGCCCGCCGACAGGAGGTCCGCGCAGAACTCCATCACCGCTTGTTCGTTTCCCGGCGGGTTGATCGTGTCGAAGGCGATCAGCCGCTGCGTCAGTTCGATGACATCCATTGCTTCACCCAAAATACGCTTCGTGAACGGCGGAATCCTGTGCGAGATCGCCCGCCGCGCCCTGCGCCACCAGCTTGCCCCCCGACAGCACGTAGCCGTAGTCGGAGATCGCCAACGTCTGGCGCACGTTCTGTTCGACCAGAAAGACGGTGATGCCCTGATCGCGGATATCCTTGATGATGCGGAAGTTTTCCTTGACGTAAAGCGGCGACAGCCCGAGCGAGGGTTCGTCGATCAGCAGGATCTTCGGCCCGCCCATCAACCCGCGCCCGATCGACACCATCGCCTGTTCGCCGCCCGACATGGTGCCGGCAAGCTGATCGCGCCGCTCGGCCAGCCGGGGGAAGGTGTCAAAGACATGCGCCAGCCGCTGCCGGATCAGCGCCTCGTCGGTGACCTGAAAAGCGCCGAGGCGCAGGTTCTCGGTCACCGTCATCTTGCCGAACATCCGCCGCCCCTCGGGGATCGCCGCGATGCCGCGGGCGATGACCTTATGGGTGGCAAGCCCGGTGATATCCTCGCCATCCAGCAGGATCTGCCCGGTATGCGGCGGCGTCAGCCCCAGGATCGCCCGGATCAGCGTCGATTTTCCGGCACCGTTCGAGCCGAGCAGGCAGGTGATCTTGCCCGGCGCCACACTCAGCGACACGTCATGCAGCACGTCGGCCTTGTCATAGGCGGCGCGCAGCCCGCGAATTTCGATTCCAGCCATCAATCCGCTCCCAGATAGGCGTTCTGCACTTCGGGGTCCGCCGCCACCGCGGC
>JBFXGQ010000661.1:0-2556 GCA_050177915.1 Pseudodonghicola sp.
ATCAGGGCTGAACAAAAAGCCCTTGAACCCGAAGCCGCCACGGGGGTTAAGATGGCAGCATAACCAGCGCAGAGAGCTGTCTCACAACCGTGCCCCGGTACACCCCAGAGGATCAGGACATTGATCCCGGAATATTGCCGCGCGGTCGCGGCGTTTCTCGGCATGGCGAGCGGCGCCTTCGCCGCCGCCGTCCCCCAGGGCTGGACCCAGGGAAGCCGGCCATCCTCCAGCTCGGCGATGATCTTGTCGGTGATGTCGTCATAGAGATTGCTGCGGGCGCCGCCTGGGCGGGCGCGGTCCTGTCTGGCCATCGGGATGATCTCCGCGACGGGCGCCGGAGGCCACTCCTCCAGCCCTCAACCCGTCACGGAAAACCCGCCCGCACTCGAACTCTCAGGGGGCGTTGCGGGGTCTCCCCGCTGATGGGGGTGCGTCGGCAACGCAGTGCCGACCAGGGGGAAGGCTTTTCCCTGCCACCTGAGAATCTCAGCCATGATGAACCTTGTAGTCGTTCACTGCGCCTGCATAGTGTGACAGTCCGAACAGAGGCTTGAGCGATTGAAGGGGCGGAGAACGGACGTTCGTTGCCGTGAGCGCGAATGACCACAAACTTCCCGATGTTCCCGATCGCGAGCTACCCCTCGAGCCACTTCACAGAACAGATTGCTCGACTTGAAGTACGTTTCTCACGTAAAACCAAATAAAGTCATGTAGTTGTTGTCGCACATCCGCAGCACTGTCATTGAAAAGAACGCGCATGCAGCCGCCGCTGCTAAGAGAGTCTTAACCAGATGAACAAGGCCCATGAGATAGACAGCCCCGACAAGATAACCGTTTCGGCCGGGCCGGAGGCCGGAGTTGCGTCCCCAACGGCGATTTCGACGGCAGCGTGCAAGGTCAACGAGCACTGTGTCGGCGATCACTGGACGGTCGGTGATGTCAAGTTACTAGCGCGGCTCATAGCGATCATCGCGATGGGACAGGCGAAGCACGCGGCGCGAATTATCGCGGACCTGCAGCCAGCGGTTCCGGCCTTGACAATCGACGTGCTCCGTTCCGACGCGAAACAGCGTCTGACCGTGACCGGAGACACGCCGGAAAAGCAGGACGCTCACCGATGGCATCGCGACGGTCTGATCTTCGAGGCGATCTCCTGGATCGCCGCCCGACAGGGTGCTGCCGCCAACGTGCTCATGAGAGACCCGCACATCAGCGCGACGACACAGGGTCTTGACGGGCTCATGATCGAACTGGACGAAAAAGGTGAAACGGTCGTCCGCGCGACAATTCTCGAAGACAAATGTTCGAACGACCCCCGGCGAAAATTCAGAGACGAAGTTCTGCCTGCCTTCCGAAACTACCATGCGGGCAAAAGGGCTTCGGAGCTGGTGGCGGCAACATCTTCGCTGCTTGACGGCAGGATTCCCGACGAAGCGGTCATGGAGGCTGCAGGGCGCGTACTGGATATGGCATTCAGGGCCTACCGCGCCGGATTGACGATCAACCCTGACCACGACTCGGAGGCGGGACGCACAGCTTTGTTCAAAGGATATGAGGGGCTTGAAAAGATCACCGGGGCGCAGCGCATCGGGGCGACATTCCTGCCGCCTTCGGAACTGCGCACCTGGTTTGACGAGATTGCCGGTCGGGCGATCGCCTTCATTGACGTGCTCGGGGAGGACGATCACCAATGTTCGATCCGGTGACAGCGGAAATCATGCGTACTGCGCCAGCCTTGCCAGGCCTGAATCCTGCCGAGCTGCCGCAATTGCTTACAGCGCAGTATGCAGAACTGGCTGCCCGCAGAATGAGGCGCGTCGATGGCGCTGAAGAGGCGGCGGGTGACGGCGCTGCTGACGGCGAATGGCCTCTCGCCCGTATTGCCGACGCCTATGAGATCGTTGTGTCCGTCCGGCGTGATGCCGACCACCGCAGAGCGGCGGCATTCGTTGCCGGCACGGCGCATCAAATTCTGGCGCAGGACCTCGCGCAGACCGATGCTGCCGGGTCTGTTGCCATCATGGATCGGGATCGCATCCATCCGGCGATCGCGGCGGCGGTGCTTTTTCTGGTGGCCGAGCAGTATGCGGACGCCCACGAAGCCGCGCGCTTTATCAGGCCGGAAGATGGAGGGCAGGACTATGTCTGCACCATTCTGGCCGAAGATATCCGTGACCTGGCGCGCGGCAATTTCCAGAGCATTCTTGACCGCGCGCAGCGCCGTCCGGAGGGGTTCTTCTCCGGCGGACTGCTTGAACAGCGGGGGACAACGGCGCTCTTCGAGAGCCTTGTCGTCGGTGTCGAGTTGTTTGCTGCGGAAGTTCTGGCAGAAGATATGCCCGAGAAGGCGGCAGGGCGGTTCGACGGCGCAAGGGCGGCGTTCGCCCGCGTGTTGGCCCTCTCTTCGCTGGAGCACGGGCGCCTCGGCGATTTGTCCCAGAATTTTCAGACCACCTATCCGGGACCACGTCACCTCGCATCACTGCTGCTGGCAGCCTACGACTCCATTGCGGGCGCGGCGGTTACACGCCTGCAGCCGCCCAATGGTTCAGATCG
>JBFXGQ010000662.1:0-2555 GCA_050177915.1 Pseudodonghicola sp.
TCACCGCCTGCGCCATCTCGGCGATGCGGCGCTTGAGGTGGACATATTTCGGCAGCACCTCGGCCAACCCCATGACGCTGAGCTCGTCCATCGGAAACCGGCTGACCAGCCCCTGCGCCTGCATCAGCGGCCCGCCGACACCGTCGAATTCGACCCCGGGGCAGAGTTGTCGCAGACCCTCCATCAGCGCGCCGCCCAGCTTGTCGCCCGACAGCTCGCCCGCGATCAGGAAGACGCGCATCAGCCCTGCCGCCCGCGCGACCACAGGAACAGGCCCATCCGGTCGCAGGCGGCGATCACCCCGGCGCGGTCCAGCACGATGACGCCGCCGGCCTCGATCACGATGCCCTCCAGCCCGGCGCCGGCGGCGCCGCGCACCGTATCGGGGCCGATGGTCGGCAGATCGGCGCGGCGGTCCTGCCCCGGCTTCGGCGCCTTGTAGAGCAGACCGCCCTCGCCGCCGTCGGGGCGTAGCGCCAGGCTCGCCAGCATCCAGTCGGTGCCAAAGAGCCCCTCGATCGCCAGCGCCTGACCGTTCAGCACCGCGCAGGCCTGGCCGACATCGGCGGCGCCCATGGCGGCGACGATCTGCGCGCCGCGCGCCGCATCGGCGCGGTGGCGCGTGCCGGGCTGCGCCTCGGTCGGGATGCCCTCGGCCATCAGCAGATCGGGGGCGGCCTCCTGCGCCGGCTGAACCGCGAAACCGGCGTCCTCGAAGATGCCGATCACCGCCCGCAGCGCGCCATCGTCGCCCGCCTGCAGCGCGGCGGTCAGCGCCGGCACCAGCGGCAGCGTCGCCGCATCCAGCGCGGCGGGATCGACCTGCGGCCGGCGGATGCCGCCGGCCATGCAGATCCGGGTGACGCCGCGCGCCCTCAATGCCTCGATCAGGCTGCCCAGGGTTTCCAGCCGGAACCACAGATCGACCTCCAGCCGGTCGGGCCCGCTGTCCTCCAGCGCGCAGATCAGCGCCGGCTGCGGCTGGGCGCCGGCGATGGCGATGGGCAGCGCGCCGCGTCCGGCGATCAGCGCCAGCATCCTCAGCCGCCCGGCGTCAGGAACGACCGGTCGCTCTGCCCGGTGATGAAATCGACGATCTGGCGCACATAGTCGCTGTCGGTCTCCTCACCCAGGCGATGGGCGCGCTCCTGAAAGGTGCCCTCGCCCTGCGCCAGCATCTGGAAGGCGGCGCGCAGCGCGGTGATGTCCGAGCGCGGCACGCCGCGCCGCTTGAGCCCGACCAGGTTGAGCCCGTCAAGCTCGCCCCGCGGCGCCTGCACCAGCCCGTAGGGGATGACGTCATGGGTCACCATGGTCAGCGCGCCGATGATGGCGCCGCGGCCGATCCGCACCCATTGATGCACGCCCGACAGCCCGCCGATCAGCACATCGTCCTCGACGACGCAATGGCCGGCGACGGCAGAGTTGTTCACCAGGATCACCCGGTCGCCGATCTGGGCGTCATGGGCGACATGGCAGCCGGCCATGAACAGGCAGTCGTTGCCGACCCTTGTGATGCCGCCGCCGCCCTCGGTGCCCGGGTTCATGGTGACATGTTCGCGGATGCGGTTGCGGGCGCCGATGATCAGCCGGGTCTCCTCGCCGCGGTACTTCAGATCCTGCGGCACCTCGCCGATCACCGCGAAGGAGAACACCACGGTATCCTCGCCGATCTCGGTCTTGCCGGTCACCACCGCATGGCTCTTCAGCTCCACCCGGTCGCCCAGGACCACCTGCGGGCCGACGATGCAGAACGGGCCGACGACGCAACCATCTCCCAGCACCGCCCCCGCCTCGACGATCGCGCTGGGGTGCACCTGGGCCTTGGATTGGGTGGCCATCTGATCAGTCCTTCTGGATATCGACCATGGCGGTGAATTCCGCCTCGGCGGCGACCTCGCCCTCGACCGTGGCGCGGCCGGCGAACTTGAAGATCTTGCCGCCCGGCTTGCCGCGCAGGGTCGTCACATGCATCTCAAGCACGTCGCCCGGCACCACCTTGCGGCGGAATTTGCACTTGTCGATGTTCATGAAGTAGATCAGCAGATCGGTATCGACCATATCCATGCCGACCCCCAGCATCACCCCCGCGGTCTGCGCCATCGCCTCGACGATGGTGACGCCCGGCATGATCGGCGCGCCGGGGAAATGACCCTGGAAATGCGGCTCGTTCATGGTGACGTTCTTGATGCCGCGCGCGGCGCTGTACCCGTCGATATCGACGACCTTATCCACCAGAAGGAACGGATAGCGATGGGGAAGGATACGCTGGATCAGCTGGATATCCGCGGTTTTCAACTCTGCGGTCATGAACACTTTCCTGTCGGTGATCGTCGGGTCTGACTAGCAACCCCGGCCCGCTTGGGCAAGCGGCGCTATTGTTCGTGCGGTTCCGCCGTCTGGGCGCCGTCGCCGATGGCGGCGTCGATCCGGGCGATTGCCTCGTCGGTGATATCGGTGGCATTGGCGCTGAGAAAGACGCTGTTGCGCTCAAGGATCACGCCGGCGCCGGTCTCGCGCATCAGCGTCTCAAGCACCGGCCGCGCCGCGCGCAG
>JBFXGQ010000663.1:0-2533 GCA_050177915.1 Pseudodonghicola sp.
CCGTCAGTCGCCAGATCGGCCTTCTGAACATCCACAGCCGCTACCTGAGCGAGATCGTTGAAAGCTATCTGGAACGGCTGCGCGCCACGTTTCCCTCGCATCTGGCGCATGCGGTCCTGACCTGTTCGGGCAGCGAGGCCAACGATCTGGCCATGCGGATGGCCATCCGCGCCACCGGCAAACGCGGCTTCATCGTGACCGAGGCCGCCTATCACGGCAACACCGCTGCAGTGGCCGATATCTCGCCCTCGTCCTGGAAATCGGGGCAGGTGCCGGACCATGTCCGGCTGGTGCCGGCCCCCTCTGTCGAGGCCTACGGGCCCGGCGTCGCGGAAGGATTCGCGGCGGCGGTCGCACGGGCGGGGCGCGAGCTGGATGAGGCCGGCTATGGCCTGGCGGCGTTCATCTGCGACTCGGTCTTCTCCAGCGACGGGATTCATGCCGCACCCGCCGGTTTCCTGGCCCCGGCAGTCGAGGCCGTTCATGCAGCCGGCGGGCTGTACATCGCGGACGAGGTGCAGCCTGGTTTCGGGCGGCTGGGCCACGGCATGTGGGGCTTTACCCGTCATGGCGTGGCCCCCGACATCGTGACGATGGGCAAGCCCATGGGCAACGGCTTTCCCATGGCGGGGCTGGCCGGGCGGCACGAGCTGTTTGCCCAGTTCTGCGAGGATACCGGGTACTTCAACACCTTCGGCGGCAACCCGGTGGCGGCGGCCGCCGGGATGGCGGTGCTGGATTGCATCGAACAGGAAGACCTTATCGGTAATGCGCAGCGTTCGGGCAGTCTGCTGATGGAGGGGTTGGCCAGCATCGCCGCCGAGAACAACCGCATCCGTGCCCTGCGGGGCGCGGGCCTGTTTATCGGGATCGAGCTGGCAGAAACGGATCAGCCGGCCGGGGAAGCGGTCGTCCGGTTGATCGATGCCTTGCGCCGGCGCCGCGTCCTAATTGGAGCGGCCGGTCGCTATGGCGAAACGCTGAAACTGCGCCCACCTCTTTGCTTGTCTTCCGATGAGGTCGCATTCTTCCTGGACGCCCTGCGCCCCGCCCTGCGCGAAGCCTGACCGTGCTGATAAAGAATGCGCGCGGCGGCTTAACGGTTCCTTAGGCCATGAAGAGAAGCCGCTGAAGTGGACCCGCAGCACCCGGCACATGGCCCGGACGCCGAACTCGGCGCGATGCGCCCGGATGAAGGCGTACTTCATTGGGACGCGCGCGCGAAGGACGCGCTCGTCCAGTGTCCTCGGACCAATGGCGGACACGGAACGCGCCCTTTCTTAGGATGTCGCGCTCCTCGGTTCCCCGAGCCAGTTCGCGCTCCAGGCGCCGGGTCTCGGACGCGTGGTCCACGCCCGGCTTCGGCGATGGCTCCGCAAACTGCTTGAGCCACTTGTAAAGAGAAGACGTGCTGACGCCCAGACGCCGCGACACCTCCCGTACTGGATAGCCCCGCACCGTGATCTGATGCACAGCATCCCGCTTGAACTCGTCGCTGTAGGTGTTGCCCTGTGTTCTGCGTGTCTGTGTTCCTCAGAGCCCACAAAGCGACCGAGGCGGCGACGCCGCAGTGCAACAGGCCCAACTGCAAATGCAGCCTACCGCTTTGTCCCGCTTCCGGACCCCGACTTACAGCACGTGAAATTCTGATCTGCGCAGCCATCAGCACTTTGGCACGGTCAATCGGGCTGCAACCGGGCGTTCGCGGCGCAAGACAGCGTTGCATGCCACCCCGGCATTGCCAAATGGTGCAACGTCAAGATGCAGATGAGCCTGCAAGACCCGTATGAGCGGAATGTCTCCGTGCCCGCAGGGGAGCGTTAGCGGGAAATCGCTCAATCCGTTTGTCGGCGCAATTCCACGATGCGCAGCCCTGCCGAATGGGTCTACGAGACTCGGAAACAAGGGCGCAGCTGAATCGCGTCCGAAGACGAGAGCAGGAGCACGATCCAGGTGCGGACCAACAAAGCAAACGGCCGGGGCGGGCGCGCTTCGGTGGCGGCGCAGCCTTTTCAGATCCGCGGACGCTTCATCACCGCGATTGCCCTGCGGGTGGACAGCGAAGCGATCGACACTGCTTTCTACGATGCCCTTGACGAACAATTGCGGCGCGCGCCGCAGCTTCTTCTGGATGCCCCGCTGATCCTCGACCTGGGGATGGTGCCAGGGCTGACCGATATCGACGGCCTCCGCGCCCTGGTGGAGCAGCTGCGCCGGCGCGATCTGCAGGTCTTCGGGGTGCAGAACGCCTCCGACCCGCAATGTGCTGCTGCCGAGGGGCTGGGGCTGATCCCGATCACCATCGGACGCGAAATCCCGGCTGAAAGGGCCGGAACCGGACGGCGCAAGATCGACAAGCTGCTGCCGCCGGACAACAAGCTGATCACCGAACCGGTGCGCTCGGGGCAGGTCATCTTTGCGGAACGGGGAGATCTTACCGTGATCGGATCGGTCTCCTCCGGGGCCGAACTGATCGCCTCGGGCAACATTCATGTCTATGGCACCCTGCGCGGCCGGGCGATTGCCGGCGCGC
>JBFXGQ010000664.1:0-2528 GCA_050177915.1 Pseudodonghicola sp.
TGCCTCCCTGAAACTCCCCTCTGCCCGTCCGGTGCACATTCGGATGTAACATTCCGCTGGCGTTGGTGCCGAACAGGATCTCGTTCCACTCGCCCCCCTCGCCGAAGCGATAGGCGCGGTCGTCGCCGATGTCGGTGCGGGCGCCGTCGACGATCTTGAACCGCAGCGGCGTCCAGTAGCCGGCGTTGAAATGCAGCTCCTCCACCGCGTGTTCGGGGGCGCCGAACTGGTCGCGCACGGTGACCGAACCGGCGCCATCGTCCGAGATCATCACCAGATCGGCACCGTCGCGGGCAAAGGAGAGCCGGGCAAAGGCATCCGCCGCGCCGCCCGAACTGGGGCCGTAATAGCCGAACAGTTCGATCCGGTCGTAATTGTCGTAAGCGGGCGTCTCGCCGCGGTCGAAGATGATGTCGTCGCCGCCGCTCGCCGCGCTGCCCAGGGTGTCGACATCGTAGCCATAGCGATAGGTGTCGCCGTCGGCGCCGCCGAACAGCCTGTCGTCGCCGGCGCCGCCGCTCAGCAGATCGGCGCCGCGGCCGCCGAAGATCCGGTCGTTGCCGTTCTGGCCGAACAGCAGGTCGTTGCCGCCCTGGCCCGACAGGCGGTCGTTGCCATCCTCGCCCTGGACATAGTCGTGGCCGGTGCCGCCGCTGATCCGGTCGTGGCCGCTGCCGCCATAGATCCGGTCGTCGCCGGCGTTGCCGGCCAGCGTGTCGCGGCCGGCGCCGCCGAACAGCTCATCCCGGCCGGCGCCGCCCGACAGCCGGTCGTGGCCGGCGTTGCCGGTCAGGAAATCGTCGCCGCCGCGGCCGGCCAGCACATCGTCGAACCGGCTGCCCGCCATCAGGTCGGCAGCCCCGCCGCCGCTGGCGCCGGTCGGCAGCCGGTAGGTGACGCCGCCGGCCTGGAGCAGCTCGACCGTGCCGGCGCCGTAGTGATCGAGGATCGTCACCTCGAAGGCGGGGATCGCCGGATCGTGGAAGCGATAGGGCTTGGCGGGGGTGGTGATGCTCAGGTCGTCGCCGTCGCGCCGCGCGGTGGCAAAACCCAGATAGCCGAGCGAGGCCGATTGCATCGGCGCCCCGGGGCCCAGAATGCGGTCGGTGGCGCCGTCGGTGCCGGCGTCGTCGATGACATAGCGGTTCGCGGGGCCCGCGCCGGGCCGCCGCGACAGGTCGTAGATATCGGCGCCTTCCAGCCCCGACAGCCGGTCGGGGGCATCGCCCGCGCCGACGCCGTAGGGCAGGAAAACGTCGGCGCCGGCGGTGCCGGTCAGCATATCCGTGGTGTCGGTCCCGACGATCTCTGCCATGCCGTCTCTGCCCTGCCTTCGCCCCTTGTCCCGCAGCGGCGCGGGTGTGCCTGTCGCGATCTTCGCATTTGCCCGAAAAAGCCGCTATAAGCAGATGCGTATGGCTGGGTGTTCGACGCGCATCCGGCATTCGGCCGAGGGTCGCAGAGGGACCGGAGATGCGGGCAGACAGGGAGATGGCAGCCTGGCAGGCGTGGCCGCGGCGCCACCGCGAGGGGCTGCGGCTGGGGTTTCTGGCGGCCCTGATCGGGCTGCAGGCGGTGAGTCTGGGGGTGTTCCTGACCGATGTCGCGGCCGAGATGCTGGATCTGGGGCTGGACACCCATACCGCGCTGGAAAGCCTGGCGACGCTGGCGCTGCTGCTGGGGATCGGGCTGGGCGGTTATGAGGGCTGGCGCAGCCTGACGCGGATGCGCCGCGCCGCGGACCGCGCCGAAAGCGCGCTGAACCTGGCCGCCGGCGGCTTTGCCGAGCTGCTGCGGCGCCGCTTCGACGACTGGAACCTGACCGCGGCCGAGGCGGAGGTGGCTCTGTTCACCCTCAAGGGCTTCGACGCCACCGAGATCGCCCGGCTGCGCGGCACCGCCGCCGGCACGGTGCGGGCGCAACTGGGCCGGATCTATGCCAAATCCGGCACCCACGGGCGCGGCGCCTTCGTGTCGCTGTTCCTCGACGCGTTGTTGGACGCGCCGCTGCCCGCCCCGCAGGTCCGCGCCGCAGACCGCTGATCCTGCACCGCGGCATGCGACACCCGGGTTTGCGGAATTCCGTGGCGGGGTTACAACAAGCCCATTGTATTTTCCTGCCGGCTCCCCTTATGTTGTGGAAACGGGCCGGGCGCATATTGCCGCCTTCGTCCCGGAGAGAGATTCGCTGTTTCAGCCTTGCCCGGCAAAGATCCGAGAGTCTGGACAGACCGATAGTGCCCCCTGTGGGTAATGAACTGCCCCTGCCGTACCAAGGCAGAGGGAAATAACGGGCAGGAAACGGGGTGACCCGACCTGTCGGAGAAGAACCGCGATGACGCGCGCGCGAGCATTGAACAGACAGGTTTCAGGTCCGTCCGACGGACCGGGCCGCGCCGTGTCAGACATCGCCCAGACAAGACACCACCCCAAACGCGCACGTCCACCCGGGCAGGCGCGGTTGCGGTCGTGCAACAAGGACATATGGCAAAGAAAATGCTCATCGATGCCACCCATGCGGAAGAGAC
>JBFXGQ010000665.1:0-2523 GCA_050177915.1 Pseudodonghicola sp.
GGTGATGAAGGCGAAGAACCCCGCCACCGCGAAGGCATAGCACAGGCTGTAGCCCCAGAACCGGCGCGACCGGAACAGCTCGGGATAATCACCCATCTGCTCGCTGAGGCTGAAGCTGGCTGCGGCGGCATTGGTCTCGCCCAGATCGACCCAGAGGATCGCCAGCAGCGCCGCCCCCAGCACCGCATAGAGCACGAAGGACGACCGCCAGCCGAACAGCATGTCCAGCCCGCCGCCCAGCATCGGCCCCAGCATCGGCGCCAGCGCCATCGCCATGGCGACATGGCCCAGCATCCGGGCCGCCGCCTTGGGCGCATGCAGATCGCGGATCACCGCCCGCGACAGCACCTGCCCCGACACGATGCCGGCCTGCAGCATGCGGAACCCCAGGAACACCCAGACGTCCTGCGCCAGCGCGCAGCCGACCGAGGCGGCGACGAACACGGCGGTGGAGATCAGCATCACCGGCCGCCGGCCATAGCGATCCGACAGCGGCCCCATCGCCAGCTGCAACATGGCCGAAATCCCCAGATAGCCGGCGATCGACAGGTTCACCAGGCCGTAATCGGCCTGCAGCGCCGCGGAAATCTCGGCCAGCGAGGGCAGGAACATGTTCAGCGTCAGCACCGACAGCGCATTGGCCAGGATCAGGGTCAGCAGATGCGGCGGGGTCTGGGCGGGGCTCATGACAGGCTCGGCTGCGGTGGGTCGCAAGGGTGGTCCGCCGCTAGCACGGCCCGGGGGCAAAGACCATCCCGCCACCGCTGGCGGCGGCGCAAACGCTCTGCTATGAGCCGGCCATGCTCAGAATTCAAAACATCTCCTATGCGGTCGCCGGCCGCCCGCTGTTCGAAGACGCCAGCGCCACCATCCCCGACGGCCACAAGGTCGGCCTGGTCGGGCGCAACGGCGCCGGCAAGACCACGCTGTTCCGCCTGCTGCGCGGCGAACTGGCGCTGGAATCGGGCGCGATCTCGCTGCCGTCCCGCGCCCGCATCGGCGGCATCGCGCAAGAGGTGCCCTCCTCCTCCACCTCGCTGATCGACACCGTGCTGGCGGCCGATACCGAACGCGCCGCGCTGCTCGAGGAATCCCACAGCGCCACCGACCCCGCCCGCATCGCCGAGATCCAGACCCGGCTCGCCGATATCGACGCCTGGTCGGCCGAGGGGCGCGCCAGCGCGATCCTCAAGGGGCTGGGCTTCGACGACGCGGCGCAGAAACGGCCCTGTTCCGATTTCTCCGGCGGCTGGCGGATGCGCGTGGCGCTGGCCGCGGTGCTGTTTGCCGAACCCGACCTGCTGCTGCTCGACGAACCGACCAACTACCTCGACCTCGAAGGCGCGCTCTGGCTGGAAAGCTACCTGGCGAAATACCCCCATACGGTGATCGTCATCAGCCACGACCGCGGCCTGCTGAACCGCGCCGTCGGCGCGATCCTGCATCTCGAGGGCAAGAAGCTCACCCTCTACAGCGGCACCTACGACCAATTCGCCCGCCAGCGCGCCGAACAGCGCGCGCTGCAGGCGGCCGCGGCCAAGAAACAGGACGCCCGCCGCGCCCATCTGCAAAGCTTCGTCGACCGCTTCAAGGCCAAGGCCAGCAAGGCCAAGCAGGCGCAGTCGCGGGTCAAGATGCTGGAGAAGATGGAGAAGATCACCGCGCCCGAGGATGCGGCGCGCACTGTCTTCACCTTCCCCGAACCCGAGGAGCTGTCGCCGCCGATCATCGCGCTCGAAGGCGCCTCCACCGGCTATGGCGACACCGTCATCCTGCGCGGCATGACCCTCAGGATCGACCAGGACGACCGCATCGCGCTGCTGGGCCGCAACGGCGAGGGCAAGTCGACGCTGTCCAAGATGCTGTCGGGCCGGCTGCCGCTGATCGACGGCCGGATGACCACTTCGTCCAAGCTGCGCATCGGCTTCTTCGCCCAGCACCAGGTCGACGAGCTTCATATCGACGAGACCCCGCTGCAGCACCTGCAGCGCGTCCGCCCCGGCGAACAGCAGTCCAAGCTGCGCGCGCGGCTGGCGGGCTTCGGCCTGGGCGCCGATCAGGCGGAAACCGTGGTGGGTCAGCTCTCGGGCGGCCAGAAGGCGCGGCTCTCGCTCTTGCTGGCGACCATCGACGCGCCGCATCTGCTGATCCTCGACGAACCGACCAACCACCTTGACATCGAAAGCCGCGAGGCGCTGATCGAGGCGTTGACCGCCTATTCCGGCGCGGTGATCCTGGTCAGCCACGACATGCACCTGCTCAGCCTGGTCGCCGACCGGCTGTGGCTGGTCAAGGACGGACGGGTGGCGCCCTACGAGGGCGACCTGGAAAGCTACCGCGCCCAGCTCTTGACCCGCGACACCCCGGCCAGGGCCGACAAGCCCGCCGCCGAGACCAAACCCAGGCGCGCCTCGCGCGACACCCTGCTGGCGCTGCGCGCCGAGGTCCGCAAATGCGAGGACCGGGTGCAGAAGCTGGCCGAGATGCAGGACAAGCTCTCGGCCAAGCTCTCCGACCGGGCGC
>JBFXGQ010000666.1:0-2520 GCA_050177915.1 Pseudodonghicola sp.
CCAGCGCGGCGACGAAGTTGCCGTTGGTCAGCACGAAGACCAGGAACGAGCCGGAGAGGATGCCCTCGATGCTGAGCGGCAGGGTGACGGTGAAAAACGCCCGCAGCTTGCTGGCGCCCAGAAAGCGCGCCGCTTCCTCCAGGCTGCGCGGAATGCCCTGCAGCACCGAGGAGATCGACAGCACCATGAAGGGCAGCAGGATGTGGATCAGCGCGACGTAGACCGAGACCGGGTGATTGAACAGGTTGATCGGCCTGTCCAGAATCCCGAGGTCGAGCAGGACAGTGTTCATCAGCCCGCGCTTGGCGAAGATCACCCGCCAGCCGAAGGCGCGCATCACCACCGATGTCAGCAGCGGCGCGATCAGTGCGAACAGGATCAGCCCCTTCCAGCGCCCGGCCTTGCGGACCATGAAATAGGCCAGCGGATAGCCGAGGACGACGCAGGCGAGGGTGACGACGACCGCAAGGAAGATGGTTTCCCGCAGGACCGAGAAGTAGAACGGATCGGTCACCAGAACGGTGTAGTTCTCCCAGACCCCGCGCTGTCCGCGGGCCTCGGTGCCGGTGCTCCACCAGGCGTTCGCGATCAGCGGAAGCACGAAGAAGACGATCAGGAAAAGAACCGCCGGGGCTATCCACCACATGTTAGCAACGCGGTACCGCTTGAGCCGCCGCGTCGGGCCGGGCTGGACGATCGGATCGCTCATTCGGGCACCTCTTGCAGCACCACCGGCGGCTCCGACCAGTCGAGCCCGACCGCGCCGTCGGCAGCCAGATCGTAGGAGCTTTGGCTGTAGACGATGACCGGCCTGGCGCGACCCTCGATTTCCAGCTCATAGGTGTACTGGCTGCCGCGGAAGACCACATCCAGCACCTTCGCCCCTATCCGGCCCTGATCGGGGGCGGTGATCAGCAGCTTTTCCGGCCGGAACACGACCGAGACCTGCCCCTCGGCGCCGCCGGGGCAGTCGATCCGCAACGCGGCGACCTCGTCCGCGACGAAGACGCCCGCGCTCAGCCGGCCGGTGAAGATATTGCTGGTCCCCAGGAACTCGGACACGAAGAGGGAGCCGGGCCGGGCATAGATGTCCTGCGGCGAGCCGATCTGCCGGATCTCACCCGCCGCCATCACCGCGACGCGGTCGCTCATGGTCAGCGCCTCTTCCTGGTCGTGGGTGACGAGGATCGAGGTGATGCCGAAGCTGCGCTGCAGCTGCCGCAGCTCGAACTGCATTTCCTCGCGCAGTTTCTTGTCAAGCGCGCCCAGCGGTTCGTCCAGCAGCAGGATCGACGGGTTGACCACCAGCGAACGCGCCAGCGCGATGCGCTGCTGCTGGCCGCCGGACAGCTGGTCGATGGAGCGGTCGGCGAACGGGCGCATCCGCACCATGTCCAGCGCCTGCTCGACCCGGCGCGCCGCCTCGCTGCGCCCGACGCGACGCATCTTCAGCCCGTAGCCGATATTTTCGGCCACCGTCATATGGGGAAACAGCGCGTAGTTCTGGAACATCATGCCGATGTCGCGCGCGTTGGGGGCGAGGGCGGTGACGTCCCTGTCGCCGATCCGCACCGATCCGGTATCGGGGGCCTCGAAGCCCGAGATGATGCGCAGGGTTGTGGTCTTGCCGCATCCCGACGGACCGAGCAGCGCGATCAGCTCTCCGGGCTCGACCGTGAGGTCCATCGGTTTGAGAGCCGTAACGAAACCGTATTTCTTCGAAATATTGGTCAGTGTAAGCGAAGCGGTCTTGGTCATCGGGCCCCCTGTGATGGCGATGATTTACGATGCTCCCATGCGTCGAGCATCTGAAAATAGCTTCCCAATGCGAACATGAACCACGGGTTGCCATAGTAAAGTGCGTGACGCGGAAGCGGTTGCCCGTCAAAGGCGCAGACCGCGTCGGTCCGGCCCTCGCGCAGCTTGCGCCCCAGCATATGCCCCAGCCAGGACATCATGGCGACGCCGCTTCCGTTGCAGCCGAACACCCAGCTGACGCCGTCGCGGCCGCCGATATGGGGCATGTAGTCCAGCGTCATCGACACATCGCCGCCCCATCCGTGGGTGATCCTGGCCTCTGCCAGCTGCGGGTAGCGGCGCACCATCATCCGGTGCAGCAGCCGGCTGGTGGTCTCTGACGAGGCCGGGGTGAACCGCGCCCGGCCACCGAAGATCAGCCGCCGGCCGTCTTCGGACAGCCGGTAATGGTTGACCACGCGCCGCGTTTCCGAGATCGCGCGGTTGTGGCGGATGATCTCCTGCGCGAGGCCCTCGGGCAGCGGTTCGGTGGCGATCATATGGCTGGTCACCGGCACCACGCTGCGCGCCAGCGCCGGTTCCAGCTGGCCGCTGGAGCCGTTGATGGCAAGGACCACCTGACCGCAGCGGATCTCGCCCCCGGCGGCGGTCGACACCACAAAGCCGTCGATGTTGCGGCGGATCCCCGACACCCGCACTCCGCCCCAGCCGCGCACGCCGCTGGCCTGGGCGCGCCGCCAAAGCCCGCCGAACAGTGCCGAG
>JBFXGQ010000667.1:0-2518 GCA_050177915.1 Pseudodonghicola sp.
GAGAAGACAGGGCGCGGGCCGCGGGGCGCGCGCCTTTTTTGATTCCGGGGGTGACGGCGGGCGCCGGCGCGCTAAGATCGGGGTGACAGCGGGAAAGGAGCCCTGCCATGCATATCGGCCTGATCGGCGGCATCGGCCCGGCGGCGACGGTGGAGTATTACGACCGGCTGGTGGCGGCCTTCCGCGCGCTGGGGCGGCCGCTGGAGCTGACCATCGTGCACGCCGAAGTCGGCACGCTGGCCGCCAATGCCGCCGCCGACGCGCGCGAGCGCCAGGCCGGGATCTATGCCCGCCACCTGGCGCAGCTGAAGGGGGCCGGGGCCGATGCCGGCACGATCACCTCGCTCGGCGGTCATTTCTGCTATGCCGAGACCGAGGCCATCGCCCCCCTGCCCCTGATCAGCGCGGTGGCGCCGCTCGACGCCTATTGCGTGGCGCAGGGGCTGGGCTGCGTCGGCCTGCTGGGCACCCGGCAGGTCACCACCAGCGGGGTCTACGGCCAGATGCCGCGTACCCGGACGCTGGCGCCGGCCGACCCGCAGGCGGTGCACGAGGCCTATGTCGCCAGCGCCATCGCCGGCAGCTGCGACGAAGAGACCCGCGCGCTGTTCTTCGCCGCCGGGCACGAGATGATGGCGCGCGGGGCGCAGGCGGTGGTGCTGGCAGGCACCGATCTGGGTCTTGCCTTCCATGGCCGCGATCCCGGTTTCCCGGTGGTCGACGCGCTGCAGGTGCATGTCGATCATCTGGTCGACCTCGCCACCCGCTGAGGCGCCCTGCCGCGCCGGAAATCGCCGCCGCCTATGGTCAAGCCGCGGGAATGGCTCTAGGTTGCCGGGAAGACAAGTGACCGGACGTGACCCGCGATGAGCAAACCCTCTGACAATCCCGCCGACCCGTTCAAGAAGGCGCTGGCCGAGGCCACCAAGGTGATGGCCCACGACCCCGAGCTGACGGTGAACTATTCGGTCGACCCCTCGGGCCTGTCGGGCGAGACCATGCGGCTGCCGCAGGTGTCGCGGCGGATGACCCGGGACGAGGTTCTGCTGGCCCGCGGCACCGCCGATGCGCTGGCGCTGCACCGCCGCTATCACGATGCCGGCGTGCATGCCCGCTACGCCCCGCCGGGCGACATGGCGCGCGAGCTTTACGAGGCGATGGAAACCGCCCGCTGCGAGGCGATGGGCGCGCGCGACATGCCCGGCACCGCCAGCAACATCGACGTCAAGATCGCCCATGAGGCGCAGCGGCGCGGCTATGACAGCATCAAGGACGCCTCGGAGGCGCCGCTGCCGGTTGCCGCCGGCTATCTGATCCGCCATCTGGCCACCGGCCGGCCGATGCCCAGCGGCGCCGCCAACGTGATGGAGCTGTGGCGCGGCTATATCGAGGAACAGGCCGGCGCGACGCTGGAGGATCTGGGCGGCAAGCTGGCGGATCAGACCGAATTCGCCAAATTCGCCCGGCAGATGATCTCGGACCTCGGCTATGCCGACCAGCTGGGCGACGACCCCGACCAGGCCGACGAGGATCAGCAGGACCAGGCCGAGGAAGACGCCGAGGAGCAGCCGGAGCCCGACAGCTCGGGTCAGGAGGATCAGGACGATCAATCCGCCGAGGCCGATCCAGAGCAGAGCCAGGACCAGCAGCAGGACCAGTCCGAGGCCCAGGTCAGCATGGACGACATGGCCGAGGACGAGATGGGCGAGGAGACCGAGCTGCCCGAGGGCGAGGCGCCGCTGGAACCGCCGCCGCCGCCGCCGGCCTCGGAGGCCGATCCGGACTACAAGGTCTATCTGAACACCCATGACGAGGAGATCCGCGCCGAGGATCTGGCCGAGCCGCAGGAACTGGAGCGGCTGCGCGCCTATCTCGACCAGCAGCTGGAGCCGCTGAAGGGCGCCGTGTCGCGGCTGGCCAACAAGCTGCAGCGCCGGTTGCAGGCGCAGCAGAACCGGTCGTGGGAGTTCGATCTGGAGGAAGGCGTGCTCGACGCCGGGCGTCTGGCCCGGGTGGTCGCCAACCCGACCACGCCGCTGAGCTTCAAGCGCGAGAAGGACACCGAATTCCGCGACACCGTGGTGACGCTGCTGTTGGACAACTCCGGCTCGATGCGCGGGCGGCCGATCTCGATCGCCGCGATCTGCGCCGATGTGCTGGCGCGCACCCTGGAACGCTGCGACGTGAAGGTCGAGATCCTCGGCTTCACCACCCGCGCCTGGAAGGGCGGTCAGGCGCGCGAGGCCTGGCTGAACGATGGCCGGCCGCAGCAGCCCGGCCGGCTGAACGACCTGCGCCACATCATCTACAAGTCGGCGGATGCGCCCTGGCGGCGGGTGCGCGACAACCTCGGGCTGATGATGAAGGAAGGCCTGCTGAAGGAGAACATCGACGGCGAGGCGCTGGAATGGGCGCACCGCCGCATGGTGGCGCGGCGCGAGCAGCGCAAGATCCTGATGGTGATCTCGGACGGGGCGCCGGTGGACGATTCGACGCTGAGCGTGAACCCGGCGAATTT
>JBFXGQ010000668.1:0-2517 GCA_050177915.1 Pseudodonghicola sp.
CCGACAGCGTCGGCGCCTATCTGATGGTCGACATGGCGCATTTCGCGGGCCTGGTGGCCGGCGGCCAGCACCCCTCGCCCTTCCCGCATGCCCATGTGGTCACCACCACCACCCACAAGACCCTGCGCGGCCCGCGCGGCGGCATGATCCTGACCAATGACGAGACCATCGCCAAGAAGGTGAACTCGGCGATCTTCCCCGGCATCCAGGGCGGCCCGCTGATGCATGTGATCGCCGGCAAGGCGGTCGCCTTCGGCGAGGCGCTGCGCCCCGAGTTCAAGGATTACGCCAAGCAGGTGGTCGCCAATGCCCAGGCGCTCAGCGATCAGCTGATCAAGGGCGGGCTCGACACCGTGACCCATGGCACCGACACCCATGTGGTGCTGGTCGACCTGCGCCCCAAGGGCGTCAAGGGCAATGCCACCGAAAAGGCGCTGGGGCGCGCCCATATCACCTGCAACAAGAACGGCGTGCCGTTTGACCCCGAGAAGCCGACCGTGACCAGCGGCATCCGCCTGGGCTCGCCCGCCGGCACCACCCGCGGCTTCGGCGAGGCCGAGTTCCGCCAGATCGCCGACTGGATCATCGAGGTGGTCGACGGGCTGGCCGCCAATGGCGAGGACGGCAATGCCGAGGTCGAGGCCAAGGTGCGCGGCGAAGTGGCCGAGTTCCTCGCCCGCTTCCCGATCTATCCGAACCTCTGATCCGAGCCGGCCGGCACAGCGAAACGGCCGCCCCCCCCGGGGCGGCCGTTTTTCCTTGGCGCCCGGGCGGGCGCGGGACCCGGCGCCGCCCCCTCGCCAAACCGGCCGCCAAACCGGCCCGGCCTTTTTCTGGCTGCAAATATCCTCGCCGAAGGCACGCGCCGCAGGCGTGTTCAGGGCCGAAGGCACGCGCCACAGGCGCGTTCAGGCCAGCTGCCGACCCGCGCGCCCCCTGCTCAGAGAAAGCCGCGCCAGACCAGCACCCCCAGCAGCAGCCCGAACCAGGCCAGGATGTTGAAGGCCATGCCGCCCAGCAGCCCCAGCCACCAGCCCTTGCGCCGGTCGGCCAGGTCGATCGCCTTCAGATGCGCGCCGACCTCGTCGGCCGCCTTGCCCAGCGCCGCGCCGTCCAGCGTCAGCCGCAACCTGGGGTGCTGCGCGAACCGCTCCGCTTCGGCCAGCAGCCGGGCCTGCGACCGGATGCGCCGGGGCAGCCGCCGCCCGGCGCGCGCCAGCGCCGCGCCGAGCGTCTGGCCGCGCGCGCCGAGCTTGTCGCGCAGGAGCGCGGCGGTTTCCTCGATCCGGGTCTCGATACGGGCGGGGTCGGTCACGGGCAGTCTCGCAGACAGGGTGTGGACGGGGGCGTAGGACGGGGAATGCAGAGCGGCAGGATACCGGCTGCGCGGCGCGGGCTCAATGGGGGCTGGTGCGGGCCGGGCCGAGCCGCTATCACCCGCCTATGCTGACCTATATCCCTCATGGCACCCCCACCGACGCACCGCCGCTGCTGATCGCGCACGGGCTCTACGGCTCGGCCCGCAACTGGGGCGTGATCGCCAGACGCCTGTCGGACCAGCGCCAGGTGATCGCGGTGGACATGCGCAACCACGGCAACAGCCCCTGGACCGCGCGGCATCGCTATGCCGACATGGCCGCCGATCTGGCCGAGGTGATCGAACAGGTCGGCGGCAAGGCCGACGTGCTGGGCCATTCGATGGGCGGCAAGGCGGCGATGGTACTGGCGCTGAGCCATGGCGATCTGGTCCGCCGGCTGATCGTCGGCGATGTGGCGCCGGTGTCCTATGGCCATACCCAGATCCAGTTCATCGAGGCGATGCGCGCGGTGGACCTGTCGCGGGTCGAGAAACGCTCGGACGCCGAGGCGCAGCTGGCCGCCCTGGGCGTGGAGCGCGCGTTGCAGAGCTTCTTCACCCAGTCGCTGGATCTGAAGGAAAAGCGCTGGCGGCTGAACCTCGACGTGCTGGCCGCCGACATGGATCAGATCCTGGCGTTCCCGGAACTCAACAGCCATTGGGACGGCCCGGCTCTGTTCCTCACCGGCTCGGAGTCCGACTACGTCCGCCCCGAGTACCGGCCGCGGATCCTGCAGCTGTTCCCGCAGGCGCGCTTCGCCAGACTGACGGGCGCCGGCCACTGGCTGCATGCCGACAAGCCGCGCGAATTCGAGGCGACGGTCCGGGCCTTCCTGAACGCCTGAGGCCCGGCCGACGGGGCCCAAGGGGGCGCTGCCCCCGCCGCCCTGACGGACGCCTCCCCCCGGAGTATTTGCCGCGAGAAGAAGCGCCGAGACGCGGCAGGGGCCGCGCAGGCGGCCCCCACGTGATTACATCGGCGATCACATCCCGGGGTCGACCGGCTCGATCATCGCGCCGCCCGAGGCCTTCCACTCCTCCAGACCGCCCATGTTGTAGACCTGGGCATAGCCCATGTCCTTGAGCAGCTTGCCGGCCAGCGCCGCCCGCCCGCCGGAAGCGCAATGCAGCACGATGGGGCGGTCGAATGTCAGCGCGGG